>JADLKP010000126.1 GCA_016838945.1 Methanobrevibacter sp. | reverse complement strand
TTTTAATAATACATAAAATTTTAAATGATAAAATACTATAAATTAATATAAAAAAATTAAGTGTGAATTATGTTTGAAGAATTGCATGAATTGTTAGAGGACAAAAGGATATCAAAGAATGAGCTATTGGCTATTTTAAAGGAAAAAGCTCAAAAGATATCTGTTTTTGATTTGATGGATGCCAATAAGTATATACTTCAGGATGTGGAGTTTGTACAGGACAAATATCAGGATGACTTCCGTCAAGCTTATGTCAAGCAATTCATTGGCCATATAAACAATATTAAAAAGGACAATACAGATTATGACAGCAGAGGTAAAAAGGAAAGAATTGATAAAAAACAGTTTGAAGAGTCATTAGAGGCTTTACATAATGTTTATGATGGAGTTGATTTTGACAAGGATAAGGTACAGCTTATTTACTGTTTAGTATCTCTTTATGCCACATTTATATTGAATGAACCTATTCATTCACTGGACACTCCTTTCCCAGGCAATTTGAAGATTAAAAAGTTAGGTAAGTTTTATTATTGTCCTGTTAAGGCAACTCAAAAGAATACTGAAGGGGCAGTTTGCAATATCTGCATTTCACGCGAGATTGACTATGATCCGAAGTTAAATGCTAGCAGTTAAGGATTATTTTTTAATTTTAAATCTTCATTTTATTTTTTTCAATAATTATTTATAATTTATACAATAAATTACTATTAGAAATATTTAAGTAGGGATTCTATGGCAGCTCCAAAAACAATTATTGATTTAGTTGAAACTTTTAAAAAGAATGAACATATTTATACCAATGGTGATTTATTTGATGAAGAAAACACCAAAACTGATTTTATTAATCCATTCTTTGAAGCCTTAGGATGGGATGTAACAAATAAAAAGCATAGAAGCCCACAGTTTAAAGATGTTGTTTATGAAAAATCTATAAAAGTAGGAAATAAAACTAAAGCGCCTGATTATGAATTCCGTGTAGGTGGAACTCCTATATTTTTTGTGGAAGCTAAAAAACCAAGTGTAAATCTCGAAACTGATAAGAGCCCTGCTTTTCAAGTAAGGAGATATGGTTGGAGTGCTAAACTTAAATTATGCATATTAACTGATTTTGAAGAGCTTGCAGTTTACGAAACCACAACTAAACCTGATAAAAAACAAAGTGCGAGCATTGGAAGAGTAAAATATTATCATTACACTGAATACATTGAAAAATGGGATGAAATATCATCCATTTTCTCAAAGGAAGCAGTTTTAAATGGCGACTTTGATAACTTTGCAGACTCTAATTCCGATAAAAAGAAAAGAGGCACTGGTGAGGTAGATGATGAATTCCTTAAGGAAATGGAGCATTGGAGAGATTTATTGGCCCGTAATATTGCCTTGAGAAATAAGGATTTAAATGAGGATTCCCTAAATTATGCAGTCCAAATTACTATTGACCGTATTTTATTCTGTAGAATGGCTGAAGATAGAGGAATAGAAAAATATGGAACTCTTTTGGAATTAACCAAGAAAGATAATATTTATCAACATTTAATGGAAATATTCAGAATAGCAGATTTAAAGTATAATAGTGGTTTATTCTGTTTATCAGCAGACCCTGATAGACATATTAATCGTGATATGGTTACAGAACATCTCACAATTGATGATGGGGTATTTAAAGAGATATTCACTGGTCTTTATTATCCAAACAGTCCTTATGAATTCAGTGTCATTTCTCCTGAGATTTTAGGGCAAGTATATGAACAGCTTTTAGGCAGCATTATTCGTCTCACTCCATCACATATGGCGAAAGTAGAAGTAAAACCTGAGGTTAAAAAAGCAGGTGGTGTATTTTACACTCCACAATATATTGTAAAATATATTATAAAGAATACCTTAGGTAAATTATTACAAGATAAAACACCAAATCAAGTTTCAAAACTTAAAATACTTGACCCTGCTTGTGGTAGTGGAAGTTTTTTACTTGTAGCTTATCAGGAATTATTAAATTATCATTTAGATTATTATACTAAATTAGAAAAACCTCCAAAAAATGTTATTTATCAAGGTAAAGATGGTGAATGGAGATTAACCATCACTGAAAAGAAAAGAATTCTAAGAAATAACATTTATGGGGTTGATTTAGACTTTTTAGCAGTTGAAGTTACAAAGTTATCCTTACTTTTAAAAGTGTTAGAAGATCAAAATAAGGATGTTGTAGAACAACAACAAAAATTATTCCATGAACGAGTTTTACCTGATTTAAGTAATAATATTAAAAATGGAAATAGTTTAGCTTCTAGCGATATACTTGAAAAAGATTTAACTGATGATGAAATTAAAAGTATAAATCCTTTTGATTGGGATGATGAATTTGAATCAGTCTTTAAGAATGGTGGATTTGATGCTATTGTTGGAAATCCCCCATATATTAAAATGCAAATTTTAAGGAGTATTTATCCAAAATCAAGTGATTATTATAAAGAGAAATATGAAACTTCTTCAAAAGGAAATTATGATATCTATGTACTTTTTGTTGAAAAGGCACTTCAATTATTAAATGATGAAGGAAAAATGGGCTATATTTTGCCACATAAATTCTTTACAGCTAGTTATGGAAAGCCTTTGCGAAAAATAATTGCAGAAAATAAAAATTTATATAAAATAGTGCATTTTGGAGACCAACAAGTCTTTGATAATGCCACTACTTACACAGCTTTATTATTTTTGAATAAGAAAATTAATAAAACCTTTGAATATGATAGAATTTCAGATTTGGAACAATTTAAGAATGGGCATTATATTGAAGAGGATAATATTCTTGATTTTTCAAGAGTTACTTCTGATGAATGGGTTTTTGTTTCTGGTGATGAAGAAAAGGTATTTTATAAATTATATGAAATGCCTCATAAGATTGTTGATTATACAACCCTGTCAGTAGGTCTTCAAACTAGTGCGGATAAGGTTTATATCATGCCTTTAATTGAAAAATCAGAAAAAACTTCAAAAGTAGAATCTAAAGAACTTAAAGAGAATTTTATCATAGAAAATGACATTTTAAAACCATTATTAAAAGGTAATGAAATTAAAAGATATGAATATCCAGTTAATAATAATGTTCTTATTTACCCATATAACTTTGATTCTAGTGAAATAATTCCTTTAACTAGGAAGGAATTATCTAAATTTGACTTATGTTATGAATATTTAAAATTAAATAGGGATAAATTAATAAATAGAAATGGGGTTGATTCATATAAATGGTGGGTTTTTGGCCGTACACAAAATTTGGCTATTATGCCTAAACCTAAGATTTTATATCAAGTTTTAAGTCAGAAAGGTTCTTTTACTTTAGATGAAAAAGGAGAATTTTACTTTGTTGGTGGTGGAAATGCAGGAGGATATGCTATAACTACTAAAAACAATAACATTAGCGAATTAAAATACTTGTTAGGCATTTTAAACTCTAAATTAACATCATTTTTTATTTCAAAAGTAGGATCTTGCTTTAGAGGGGGATATTACTCCTTTGGTAAACATTCTTTTGAAAAATTCCCATTACCTTCTGAAAAATTAGAAAATGAAGAATTGGTAAATCTTGTTGATAAAATGATTAATTTAAATAAGGAATTATCAGAAGCTATTGTTCCAAGAGATAAAAAACTTCTTAAAAAACAAATTGAAAATACAGATAATCTGATTAACAAATTAGTTTATGAATTATATGGTTTAACTGATGAAGAAATTAAAATTATAGAAGAAAGTATTAAATAAAACCAATTTGGAATTTACTTATATTAATATACGCACTTTGTGATAGGATGTTTGAAAAGTTTGATGCATTGATAGATGAAGATGATAAAATATCAAAGGATGATCTTATGATTGTCTTAAAGGAAGAGCTTACTGATGTTTCTGTTTTTGATTTGATGGTCATATCTGCTGAAATCATTGAAAACAACAAATATGTTCAGGAATCATATCAGGAAAAAAGCAAAAAGATTTACATAGACTTTTTCTTAAACAGAGTAAAGGAAATAAGAAGCAATGATACTGTTTATAATGATTATTTCAATAGGGATGACTTTGTAGAAAAATTAAACCAATTAAAGGATATTTACAAAAATGTTTCTATAGATAGAAAAAACAAAAGCCCACTTATTAATTTGGTGGTGTCCCTTTACACTACATTTGTGCTTGATGAGCCTATTCATCCTATTGGAACTCCTTTCCCAGGGTCTTTAGAGGTTATAGTGGAAAATGGAGTTTATTATTGTCCTGTTAAAGAGGCGAATATTGATACTCCAAATTCTGTATGCAGACTTTGCATAGCTGAACAGTTGGATTTTTAATAGATTCATAGAATTTTTGATGATGATAATTTGATTTTTGATAGAATCATAGAATTTTTGATTGGGATTAATTGGATTTTAAATATAGGTGATACTATGGTAGATGGAAAAACAAAAATATTGGGAGTTATCGGAGACCCTATTGAACACACTTTCTCTCCAGCTATGCATAATGCTGGACTTGATGCTTTAAATTTAAATTACATTTATCTTCCATTTCATGTCAAACCAGACCGATTGAAAGAATGCATTGAAGGTGCAAAGGCCATTGGCATACAAGGTTTGAATGTTACAATACCGCATAAAACCAATGTCATGAAACACCTTGATGAAATCGATCAAGTAGCTTCAATGATTGGTGCAATAAATACCATCCAATTCATTTATGATGAAAATAATGAATCATCCAATCAAAATAATACATTCAATGTTAAAACAAGAGGATTCAACACTGATGGATATGGATGTGTCCGTGCAATTGAGGAAAAAACTTCAATCAATAACAAAAAAGTTACTATCACAGGTGCAGGTGGAGCGGCAAGAGCAGTTGCATTTCAAATAGCAAATAGTGGAATTGATGAATTGTCAATATTGAATCGTAATGCAGGCAAAGCCGAATCTCTTGCAAATGATTTAAGAACTAATCTAGAGACTATTGGTATAGACATTGGCATAAATGCATATGGAATGGATGATTTGAAAAGGGAATTGTCCGATTCCGATATATTCATAGATACTACACCTATTGGAATGTATCCTAATGTAAATGATAAGCCAATAGCAAATGCAGATATGCTTCATGAGGATCTTGTTGTAAATGATATAGTTTATACTCCTATGGAAACATCCTTAATAAAAGAGGCTTTAAAAGCCAATGCAGAAGTTGTTTATGGTTATAAGATGCTATTGTATCAAGGGATCAGAAGCTTTGAGATATGGTTAGGTCGTGAAGCCCCTGTAGATGTTATGGAAAATGCATTATTGGATGTTTTAGGCATTTAATTAGATAATTTTATTTTTGCAGTGATTATATGGATTTAGACTTTTTATCAAATTTTGCAGTGGAAAACAAAGAGGAAGAAAAGATAGAAACTAAAAAGGGCTTGTTGAAGTTATTGAAGCAGATTGGAGTAGACACCAGATTTGTCAGTTTCTATCAAAAAGGAACAATATCTGATGATTCCGTTATTGATGACTCTGTAAAGTTATATATAGAAAACTTAAGGTTTTCCAAGTTTTCCAGAAAAAGAACAGATGTCTTCAACAAATATTATCCGGATATAGAAGTAGTAAGATCATCTCTTTTTCAAAAGATATGTTCCAGAACTTCCAAAACCTTGGCAAATTCCTTAAATCCTCAGGATACTGTTATAATTCCCAAGATTGATAATGGGTATGATGAGCTTTTATACATAGTTCTAGAGCCTTATTCTAGGAAGTATGGCATTGATTTCATTGAATATGATGAAAATATGGATTTGGATGACTTTGATTCAGTCATTTCTCCATTGAATCTGAACCAAGAAGTAAATCATATCTTAAATGATATCTTCGAAGGAAAAGGAATAGAATGGGATAGGAGATATGATTTATCCAATATTTTTGATTTGGATCTGGATGGCAAAGACATCATTTTCCCATTCATCAATGTTCCACAGGAATGGATCAATGACTTTTTAGGCATTGAAAAGGAATATGAGGTTGATTATGAAAATGAAGACATTGCAGAATCATTCATGGGATTTTTGACTGAAATAAATCCGCAATTCAAGGAGAATGTATTGGCTGCATCTTCATTTTTGGAAACTCATCAAAAAGATTAATATTTTTTAAAAATCATCAAAAAATATTATACATAGTTAAATAGAATAAAAAATATATATCATAATTAATTATTAAATAGATTAATATTTGAAAAGAGGTTGTATTATGGTTCATGAAATAACTGCAGAATTAAATGATGATCAATATAAACTTTATCAAGTCCTGGAAGAACATGATTTGAGCATTGGTGAAGCTATTGAATTAATTTTCTATTTGCGTGAACAATACGGTGTTCGCAATGACCAATTGCTTGAAGATAGGCTTGAACAGTTAATCAATAAGAAAAAAGAAATAAAAGTAAAAATGGAAAGTTCCGATGCTGATTTGTCTGACGAGTTAGATAAATTAAATCTTGAAATGGAAGTAATTGAAAAGCTCAAGGATACCGCATATGATTTTGAGACAAAAGAGAAAATCCTTGAACAGGAATATGCCAGCATTGATGAAACCTATGAAATGAAAGTTCAAGCCCATAAGCGTGGAATCAAATGGGGCAAATTCTTTAATGCCCTCAGATAAGTTTACTTCTTTAA
>JADLKP010000125.1 GCA_016838945.1 Methanobrevibacter sp. | reverse complement strand
AAAATTAAAAAAAAATAAAAATTAAAAATTAAAAATTGAATAAAAAAAAGAAAAATAGTTAAATTAAAAATTAATTTAACTTTTTAGAAATCTCATCAAATATTGATTTGGAAATCTCTTTTTTGGAATTTAAGGAAACTTTCTTGATTTCATCACTTACAAGAATCACTTCATTGGTTTCAGATCCAAATCCGCATCCCTTATGGGCAACGTCATTTGTTACAACCAAATCAGTTCCTGCCTTTTGCATTTGAGTTTTAGCGCATTCAATCATCTTTTCTTCTGAAATATCATATTCTGCCTTAAATCCAACGAGGAATATGTCTTCATTAATATTCTTAATTCTATGAATGATTTTTGAAACAGGCTCAAATTCTAAAGATAGGTTATAGGATGATGAGATTTTAGAATCTTCCTTACTTATTGGAGTGAAATCAGAAACAGCTGCAGTAGCTATGAATATATCATTATCAGGAATCAGCCCATCTATCTTTTCATTCATAACAGCTGTTGATTCTGCATCAATCACATTTAACACCTTTGGAATTGAAACTTCATGATGAGCCGCCAAGATTGTTAGATTGGCACCCCTAATGAAAGCCTCTTTAGCCAATTCCAATCCCATTCTTCCAGAAGACCTGTTGGAAATACCTCTAATAGGATCGATTTCCTCAAAAGTTCCACCTAAGCTGATGAGAATATTTCTTCCAGCAATCTTAGATAGATTATCCTCTGCATTGCCTTTTTCAACTTTATCCAGATTAACAGTCCTTATTGATTCAAGAACTATATCCTCAATAGCGGGGAATTTGGCTTTTCCTTCATCAATACGAGGATTGACGAATATGATTCCATCATCTTTTAATTTCTGAACATTATCGCTTACTGCATCATACATTGAATCATGCATGGAAGGCACAAAAACGATTGGTGTATCGTGACCATAAGCCGTAATCAATAGAGTATTCACCGGATTATCTGAAATCCTATATGCAAATTTACTGATAGTGTTTGCAGTTGCTGGAGCAACCAAAACCAAATCCGCTTGAGCGTATTTCACATGTTCAATTTTACCTGTTAACTCTACAACTACCTCTTGACCAGTAGCAAACTCCAAAGCATTTGGATGAATAATCTTAGTGGCTTCAGTGGTCATGAATGCCTTGACTGTATGACCTTGCCTTCTAAATTCTCTTGCCAATTTAATAGTCTCTGTAGCTGCAATACTACCAGTGACACACAAAATAATTTCCATATAATCACGTCAATATCTTTTAATTATAATTTATTTAAAATTAAAACATTTATTTAAAATTAAAATATCCATTTAAAGTTAAAATATTTAAAATTAAAACATTTATTTAAAATTAAAATATCCATTTAAGATTAAAGTATTTATTTAAGATTAAATCTGAAAAATTTTAAAAAATTTATCAAAATTAATATAAAAAATAATTGAATAATTAAATCTAAACAAGTTAGACTTAATTACATCTTAATACTATCAATTATAAAGTCAAAAGTTCCTGTTAAATCTCCGTATTGAGAGTCAGGAGCAGAACATAAAATAACATAAATGTCAGATCCTTTCTGGAACCAAATGGCCCTATGATGTTTTGTCACATTATCAGATACAGAAGTGTATTCCGCTTCCATAGCTGGTTCGCCATTAAAAGAAACATTACCCATAAATAAAATGTTGAAATCAGAATTGCGGGACAAAATATTATAGTTAGAATTGAATTCTGATTGAAGAGAACGGGCTTTAGATCTCTTTTCAATATTTAAGTTAATGCTGCTAAAGCCTGAAGAATCCTTAGGATCAGGTTTTGCAACTGCTAAAATTGATTCATTTGACTTAGAATCTGCAGAAACCCAATCTCCAGGCATTGATAATGTGATTCCATTTGCAGAATATTCAACTGATTGCTGTGAAGCATTCACATCATCACCATTATTTCCAAATATAGGGAAATTTACAAGAAATGAAACTCCCACAATCAATATAATTATTAGTAATCCTATACCAATGATCCTTTTCATATCTATATCTCCAAAGAATAATGGCATTGCCATTAATAAATTTATTCGTCAGAACCCCCACCGGAAGAACCACCGTCAGAAGATCCCCCTCCACCTGAACTGCCTCCATCAGAAGAGCCACCACCAGATGAGCCTCCTCCACCGGAAGAACCACCATCAGAAGATCCCCCTCCACCGGAACTACCACCGTCAGAAGAGCCACCACCAGATGAAGAACCGCCATCATAAGTTCCGCTATCTGAGGATGAACTGGAACTTGAAGAAGAACTTGAACTTGATGAGGAACTGTATGTAGTATTTGAGTAAGATTTTGTATAATTACTGCTTATTGATTTATTTACTTTAACCTCAGGGAATGCAGTATCATTTATTGTTGCACCACTATCAGAAAAGAGATGAGCAACATCATCACCATCACCTACAATACTGCTCATTCCAAAACTAATTCCAGCACCAAAAGCTATAAGCAGAAATACCACTGCAAATGCAACAAACCAAGGGCTTGAATTTGAAGTTTCCTCAGGTTTCTTTGACACTGTATAAGAATCAGGATTATGGACATATTTGCGAACTAGTTTTTCTTTTTCCTCACGATTTCTTTCATAATTATTTTCTCTAGAATTTAATGAAGAAGGAGTTTCTTCTTTTCCTTGCATCGCACGGATTCTATCACTAACTTCAATAGTTTTTATCTTATGCATATACTGGTCTCTCAAATAGAAATACTTTTCTTCAGAGATAAGCCCTGCTTCATAATCCCTTTCAAGATTATGTAGAATCTGCATAAGTTTCTTCCTATCTTGATTCATACTTCTCCTCCTATAATGAGTTTGATTATAACAATTTTACAAAAAATATCATTAAAATTTTTTTGCTAAAAATATGTCTAAAAAAACATATTTTTTTAAAAAATTTAATTTATACTAATCTAATATATGAATTTTATATATTATAAATATAATTAAAATAAAAAAAGAATGAGGATAAAAATTTAGATATGAATGAAAAAAGGAAAAAAGGAAAAATGAAAAGAATGAGGATAAAAATTTAGATATGAATGAAAAAAGGAAAAAAGGAAAAATGAAAGAAAAATAAAAAATAAAAAAAAATAGTTATTCAAATAAATCTTCATTGAATATAGGATACGAACCTAGAATCTTAAAGAATGAAGTGTTATTCTCCAAATCATTTAAAATAGAACTTATATTCTCATCTAACCTATGACCTTCAAGATCTATGAAGAAAATATAATGCCCTAATCCCTCTTTAGAGGGCCGTGACTCAATTTTTGTCAAGTTTATGTCATTATCTGCAAACAGGCCTAAAAGTTCATAAAGTCCCCCAGGCTTATCTTCAAATAATGAGAATGAGATGGATGTCTTATCATTACCAGTAATCGGGGCATCTTGATTGTCCAAAACAACAAAACGAGTTTCATTATTGAAATTTTCTTGAATATTTGTATCAATGACCTTTAAATCATACAATTCAGCTGCCTTCAAGGTACCAATAGCTGCACCTTCACCCGTTTCTGCAACCCTTTTTGCAGCTGCAGCAGTGCTTAATGTATAATGGGCAGTTATCCCATGTCTTTCCAAATAAGGTTGGCATTGGCCTAAAGCCTGTGAGTGTGAATAGACATTCTCTATCTCATCAATACTCATTTCCTTAGCAGCCAATAGATTATGATTGATTGGGATTACTATCTCATTTTTAATCTTCAAATCAAAATTATGAATCAATGAATCTAAAGTCAAGCTGACGGGACCCTCAATGGAATTTTCAATAGGTACAATACCACATACACATTCCCCACGTTCAACAGCACCCATAACCTGCTGTATTGAACAGTAGGAAATCAAATTATCACTGACCAAGGATGCAGCTTCGTGAGAAAATGTTCCTTGAGGTCCTAAAAATGCAACTTTATCTTTTATCATAAAAAATCTCCAAAATATTTACTATTTTTTATATATTTCTCATAGTATAAAACAGTAAGGTAATAAGAACTTAAATAAACTAAGTAATTAAGCCAATTTGTTAAATAAGTAAAAACGGCACAAAATATAAAATAAATGCATAATCTTAAAAAAACTATAAAAAAAAGTTTAAAATTAAAAAAACTATAAAAAAACTAAAAAAAGAAAAATAAAGCATAAGAAATCTTATGCTTAAAACTAAAATCAATTTATCATAAACTCAAGATTATTGGGTTTCAATTTCATAAATTAATTTTAGCAAATCTGATTGGGTTACAATTCCTATAATTTGATCCTCATCGTCAACTACAGGGTAACCATTATAACCAGTTTCCAACATTGCATCTGCAAGCTGTGGAATTGTTGCATATTGGGAAATTGTATCTACATGTGCAGACATGAACTCTCCAGCAGTCAATTCCTTAATCTGAGAAGATTGATACTTATCAGGAGTATGTTTCCTGAATGAAACAAATGCTTTTGCAATGTCTTTTGAAGTTATAATTCCCGCAAGTTCATTGTCTTCAGTGAGTAACAAACGTCCTACACCTGAATCCATGATAACTTTTCTTGCATGAACTAAACGGTCATCAGCAGATATTGAAATAATATCTCTAGTCATAATATCCTTAACTGAAATCTTTTCATATGCTTTTGCTTTGCATAAATATATGAAATCAGATTTAGTTACGATTCCTACCATTTCACCATCAGATAAAACTGGAAGAGCACCAATATTCTTTTGAATCAAAATTTTTGCCACTTCAGTTATGTCATCATCCTCATCCACTGTAATCAAGTCTTTAACCATTACAGTTGATACATGGAAATGGGAAGGAGCCATATTACCATATTTAACGGAGCCTAATTTATCAGCTATATCTTTTTCTGAGATAATTCCAACTAAAACTTTCTTATTTTCATTGGTAGTAGTTACAGGTATTCTAGATAAGTTATCCTTATACATCATTCTTAGACAATCACATATGTTTAAATTCTTATCAATAGATACCACATTTTCAGACATTATATTTTTGATTTTCATAATAACACCAACGATAAAATACAATGAAATAGCTATTAGAAATAATCTAAATAAAATCAATTTTTATTTAGATTGAATTATATCTCATAGCGCATCTAATCAAAGATATAAGCTATTAACCTACCAATAGCTATCTCTTAAAGTTCAACAATAGCTACCTGATTGAATCTTTTAAAAAAGAAACAATCGTCAATTATTCAAAAAGATTTATTAATTAATCTTTTAAAATTGTGTTTAAAATATCTCTTTCGGTGACGATTCCTACAAGTTCATCATCATCAACTACAGGAACACCACCAATGTTCTTTTCAGCCAATAAATCGCATAAGTCTCCTAATCTAACATTAGACTCAGTTACTAATATGTTTGGTTTAATGATATCACAAATTTTTCTTTTTAAAACGTCTAAACCACTATTAGAGGTCATAGAAGCAAACATTTCTTTATCACCAAAGAATCTTAAGATATCAGTTGAAGTTACAATTCCTATTAATTTTCCTTCTTCAACAACAGGAATTCTCCTTAAGTTATTTCTTACCATAATTTTGGAACAGCTTTCAATAGGAGTTCCAGGAGTGGTAGTGATAACATCCTTAATCATGATATCACCTACAGTTTCATTAGTCAAGGAACCTGCAAGTGCTAATGCGAAATCTCTTTCAGTGACTATTCCCACTACTTTTTCTTCTTTATCTACAATTGGTAAAGATCCAATGCCTTTTTCGGTCATTACATCGACACTTTCTCTAATAGAATATTTAGGACTAATAGAAATAGGATCTCTTGTCATGATTTCTTTAACAGGTTCGTTGATAGCTGCCAAGAAATTATCATTGTGTTTCTTTTCTATTATGTCAAATTTACTTCCTCCTCCAAGGAAGTCAAGAATATCCATAGCAGTTACAATACCCAAAAGTTTATTTGAGCCAGGATGGGTTACTGGTAATCTTCTGAATCCATGTTCTATCATCATTTCAGCAGCTTCCTTAATGGATTTAGTTTGAGGAATGCAAATGACGTCTTTTTTAGCGAGAGTCATGATTTCGCCCTCATTTTCAGCTACTTTACTTTCATGTTCAACAGAACCACGATTCATAGATTTTCTCAAGTTTTTAGTGTTTTTGTCTTTCATATCGACACCTCCGGATTTAATAATTCTTCCAGGTCTAAATTACAAATCCTACCATAATAATCAAGTTATAGAACTCGCAGGAAATATTATTGACCAAATGACAAATCATATCATAAAAAATTCATTAAAACAATGAGCTTTTAAAGAATTTTCGATTTCCACAATTCACACCCAATACAATAATATAGAAATAAAGTCTATAATTAAGCTATTACAGCAATGGACGATTCATAATTTATTTTTGAAATTATGGATTTGTGGGAAGTTCTTAATATCATTAACTCTATCATTCAACCTTTAAATCAATAAAAGCCCTCTAGAAATTTAAATTGAAAATTTAAATAAATGACATAGAACTAACTACAATATTAGTTAGGTTTTGATGGTTAATATTATTATCGATTTATTTTTGAAATGCCTAAAAATTTTATGTAAAATTAAGGAAATTTAGTGAAATTTTAAAAAAAATAGAAATATTATACTATATTAATAATAAGCAC
>JADLKP010000124.1 GCA_016838945.1 Methanobrevibacter sp. | reverse complement strand
ATTCAAAACAGTATCAATAGATATTTCCCTTTTTCTCTGGTCATAAATCTTTACCTGCTTTGAACTGACTGCATTGAAAATAATCTTTGCAAGTTCTTCTCTGTAATATCCAGTAATATGTTCAAATTTCTTTGGATTTAAACTGTGATATATCTCCCATTCAGGATTAAAAACTCCAACATTATGGTATTCGTATTCTATGGAATGCGTTGGTTGTTGAGCATATCCAATAAATGAGACTGTTAAAGCAAAAATAATTATTACAAATCTTTTCATCTTACCTCCTCCTCAAATAATAAATTGGCATTAAACCCCTAAGACCTCCATCCATTCCTATAATTTGAATCATTGGAGAAAGATAATTTACGTTTTTAACAAATTGTGAAGATAGAATATCAAAATACCATTCATCACCAAAGCGTAAATAGTCTAAATTATCAGTATTATAATTACCTTTTATAATAGTATCCTTTGGAACATCATTTCCATAAATATCCTGAGTATCTATTGTAGTCATCATCTCAAACTGCTTGCGTTTGATAATCTCAGCTCTTGTGTAGCTTTCAGTTGAATTGGGCTGAGCATAAACCTTAATCTGTCCCTGCTCTGCCTTTTGCATATAAGATTCAAAATAAGGAAGCGAATACTCTGGCTCAATATGTGAATCCCACCAATGATATGGAGTCTTATTATAAATTGGAATTGTGAAATGTATGTTTCTCACAACACAAAGAGTGTCTTTCAGCTCTGGCTTTAGACTTGGATAAATCCAACCAAGCTCAAAACGGAAAAACTCCTTAGGAACAAGGTCTTCATCCTGAAGATAAACAGAATCTCTTGTGATTATCGGGTTGTAGCCAATAACTTTCTTATTGATTAACATTGTCTGAGGATTATAAGTCCATTCTTCCTCAAACTTAATTGCCCTGATTTCTTCCTCCAAAAGCTTTTGAAATTTCTTATCAGTTAAAGTATCCTTAAAGCAGGCCAAGTATTTCTTTTGCAAATCCTTCTTAATGGAATCAAAAACCAAGTTTTCTCTCTCAGAAGTCTTAAAATAAAGTTTCTTTGATTTAACCTGAGAAATTATTGTATCAATTGTTTGCCACCAGAACCTCTTATCAACCAGATAATCATAAACAATGGAATCCTTTTTCACAGACTGTTCAATACGAGAGTTCATAATTTTAACCTCATAAACAATTTTCTTTGAAAGAATCTTTTCCTGCGAAAAAGAATTAAAAGAAATCAGGATAGAAATCATTATAACTCCTATCCTTAAGAGACTTTTATCTTTCATTTTCCAAATTTTGTTTCAATTTATTCATAAACGACCTTCTATATATTTTCCGCAAAATTAACGATTTCTTTTAAATCATCTGTTATATATTTATATTCTTTTAATATTGTTTCATCTTGCGGATTAAAAATCCTAATAATAAAAAAGTGCGGGATAGTTCATATCCCGCACTAACTAACAATTATAAAATCAAACTCAATTATATTTATTTTGTATAAATAAAAGTATATCCTATACTATCCAAATCTTCTTGTGTAAAAACAATTTTCTCTTTATACATTTGTTTCTCTACAATCTCATCCCAACTATAATTTGAAATAGTAGTATCAAGTATCACAAATAAATTCAATTTTTTATTTGGACAAATCAATTGTTTGTCTGGATTATTATCAGATATTTTTTTATTATAGAAAGATTTTATCATATTAGTATCTAATCTACTTCTATTATAAAAAATATCTTCTTTATTGCTTCTATCAAAAATTTGAACAGAATCGCTAATCTGTAATAAAGAATCACAAGTTAAAAACATATGAACAGTTTCATTAGACAAATTTTTAATATATAATTTTTCTCCAAAAGTTACTTTGTCAAAATGAATACAAGATGAGAAAATAAATATTATTAGTACAAATATATAAAAAAGTCGCTTCATAATCTATATTTTTTTGTTTGCAGAATATCAATAACAAATTAATTTGAAATAACTGTTGAAATTTCATCAATCAATTCAGGTAAAAAAGATTGATCTATCTCATAGTTAATTTCCAATTTTGATTCATACAGATGGTGAGTAGTATTATCAAAATCTACATTATTTAATCTTATTGAAACTGAAATTTGTCCAAATTCTAATTTCCTAAAATAAATTTCAAGTTGCCTTTCAAGAGGAACAAATTGTGCTATTTCTATTTTATTCTCATAAAGTAAATTTAGCTCTTTCAAAAAGGCTTCTAAACAACTCTTATAATCTTCAATTTCTCGTGATGCTTTATAAAAAGAATAAGAAATAATTGAGGAAAATTTGATTCTTGGTTCTCCTTGTTCATTGAAAGAGAAATCATACAATTTCATTACAATATTTCTATTCTTATCATAAAAATGTATCATAATTTATTATTTTGTTGCAGTGCGGAATAGTTCATGTCTTGCACAAAAGAATTTTAATATTAAGAACTTCTGCTAGGAATAATAATACGCTAACTACAATCCGTTAGTTTGTTATTCCCATTTCATTTATTATTATTTCTATTTCTTTTATTAATTCTGGAAGAAATGATTGGTCTGTTCCATATTCAAATACAACTGTTATATTATCAATTTGTTTTCGTATAATTACACTAACAAGTAATTGTCCAAGCTCATTTAAATTAAAAGTTATTTCTATATTTTTTTCAATTGTTTGGACAAATGATACCGTTTTTACCTCCATTTTGTATAATTTTCGCAAATCTATAACAAAATTAACAAGGTCAATATCTAAGCATTCTGTATTTATAGAAGTATTAATAAAACTATGCTTTATGCCTATTTGAAATAGAATAAAATCATTGAAATCAGGCTTGTTCTTTTGAACTTGAAATTTTGAAAAAACTATTTCAAGTTGCCTATCTCCATTATAAAAATGTAGTGCGTTCATAATTAATATTATTGTAGTGCGAGATAGAAAATATCCCGCACGACCAAATTACACATTTCTGAATGTTTTCTCCTACTGATTGTGATGGCAGTTAGTCCATTTATGACAGATTGGTTATTCATTCTTTTTCTTCTTTAATTTCAAACTATCCATATACTCTTTCCATTCCTTTTCATCTTCCCAAAAGAATTTATCTTTCTTGAGGTCATTATTGAATTCAGGGATTGAATCTAAAGGAATAAATTTAGCATAGGAACTTTTATATTTTGAAATATCACATGCTTTTATATAAGTTATAGAGTTAAAATCTTCTGCCACAGTGGTAAGCATTCCAAAATAAATTAATTCTAATGTGTTTTTATCTACTATTTTATACCATTCTTCACCAAATGAAGAGCTTGTCAATCCAACTCCTTTAAACATTATTTGAACTTTAATTGTATCTCCATATAATTTATAAATACCATTATACACACTAAAACCTGTTATATTATTTTCTTTGTCAAAAAAAACCTGATTAGCAAAAGAACCATCTTCAAAAAACATAAAGTATGATGTATAATTCGTTTTATCGGTCAATGCATAATAACCTTTAATATTAAATAGACCATTTGTCAAATTAGGCTTATTGTCAAATTTCAAGTAAGAGAAATCATTTTTCAAATTATTATAAGTTGAAATTCCTACACAACCACTTAAGTTGATACTTATTAGTAATAATATAATAACTTTTTTCATAGTTTATGGTTTTATATAATAAATACCTCTTTTTTGTCTTAAAGGATAGTTCATATCCCGCACTAACTAACAATTATAAAATCAAACTCAATTATAGTTATTTTGTATAAATAAAATGATAATTCAACCTATCCAAATCTTCTTGTGTAAAAACAATTTTCTCTTTATACATTTGTTTCTCTACAATCTCATCCCAACTATAATTTGAAATAGTAGTATCAAGTATCACAAATAAATTCAATTTTTTATTTGGACAAATCACTTGTTTGTCTGGATTATTTTCAAATATTTTTCCTCTATAGAAAGTATATGATCTTTTAGGTTCTAATCTACTTCTTTCATAAATATCTTCAGTATTGCTTTTATCAAAAACAAGAATAGAATCACTAATAAGTAATGAAGAATCACAACTTAAACACATATGAACAGTTTCATTAGAGTCATTTTCAATTAATAAAGTAATTCCATAATATTTTGGGTCACAAGATGAAAAAATAAATATTGTTATTACTATAAATAAAATAATTCTCTTCATAATCTATTTATTATTTTGTTGCAATGAATTAGGTAATGAATAAATAATATCAAGGATTATAAACATAATTCCAATCATTATTTTTTAATTCTTCATCTGTTAATATTATTTTCTTAATAAACATTTGCTTTGAGGATATTTCTTCCCAACTATAATTACGCATTGTTTGTTCACTAATAAAGAAAAGCGTTACAACTTTTTCTTCACAATCAAGTTGTGGTTTCTTTTTAGTTCCTCCAATATCTATTGCACCATATGCGTAAGCATTTATTCTATATTCTGGTGTAATTAACTTATCTCTATTAGTATCTTGCTCATCAAGAGAAATTAATTGGAATAATTCCAATTTTGGTTCCGAAGGCAAAACATTTACTTTCCCACATTTTTTGTAAACATAAACAGCCTCATCAGAATTATTTCTAATAGTTAACTCCCCAATGGCAGGATCATAAGTAAAAATGCACCCTGAAAATAAAAAGATACAACAAATAAAAATTAGCTTTTTCATTTTCTATAACTTATAGTGCGGAATAAGTTATCCCGCACTATATTACTATCTGATATTAATTACATAGACAAATCACTAATTACTTTTCATTTCTAACTAAAATTTCATCTATCATTCCGTAGTCTTTGGCTTCTTTGGCTGTTAACCAGAAATCTCTGTCGCCATCTTCTTCTACTTTCTCTATGGTTTGTCCTGAATGCTTGGAGATTATGCTATAAAGTTCTTTCTTTGTTTTAATTATTTCTCTTGCTGCAATTTCAATGTCTGATGCCTGTCCTTCGGCTCCTCCAAGTGGTTGGTGAATCATAACTCTTGAATGTTCAAGGGCTGAACGTTTGCCTGCTGCTCCAGCACATAGCAAAACAGAACCCATTGATGCTGCAAGGCCTGTGCATATTGTTGCTACATCTGGACGAATATATTGCATGGTATCGTAAATTCCCAATCCAGCATGAACATATCCCCCTGGAGAATTTAAATATATTTGAATATCTCTTGAAGAATCCACACTTTCCAAAAACAATAGCTGTGCTTGAATAATATTTGCAACATCATCATCAATAGCTGTTCCCAAAAATATAATTCTTTCCATCATCAAACGTGAAAACACGTCCATTTGAGCAATATTTAACTGACGTTCTTCAATAATTGTCGGGTTTATATAAGCACTCTTCTGAAAATGTGAAGCATATTTATCATAAGTAATGCTGTTGATATTTCTGTGTTTGGTAGCGTATAGCTTAAACTCCTTATTAAAATCTTTCATATCTTTTATTTTATTATTTTTTTCTTGCTGCGAATTTACGATTTTTCCTAAACTTAAGGCTCAAAAAAGGAATATTCTCTACTTTTTCCCTTTATAACTAACCTCTCTAATCTTGTTGTCGCCAAGTGAAAACTCTGCTTTCTTAAGTCTTTCTCTTAAATATTTACCTGGTTTGAAAACACATCTTAATCGTTTAATTAATTTACTGCTAACCTGCTGAGGATCATCAACCGAAGAAACCTCAAGTACAGGATAGAAAGTCCCCAAATATGTCATTTTAACAGGATGTCCCATCTCCAGCATCCAGGAAATCACAACCTCAACCTCAGACAACACTCCCAAAATATCACCTCTGCTCATAGTACTTTTCTTTTCAACCATTTCCGCAATCTCTTCCATCCCAACAACAGGCTCTAACTGCATTTTGGGAATGTATTTTGTTTGTGCTACAGAGTTTTTTGTGATTTTTCTCCTTTGTTTGAAATATTTAATACCCATACCAAATAATTTTTAAATTGTTATTTTGAATTTTTAAATTACAAATCAGAACTCTTATCCAATAATTTTAGACTGCAATCCTATTATTCTAAAATATTATCAAGTTATTATGAATTATAACCTTATCATTTTGAATTATGATCACTATACTATACTCATAAATCGTCGATTTTATTGCTGAAAACGTCGATTTCTTATTCAAAATCGACGTTTTTTATATTGACAAACGACGTTTTTCAGTTTAGGAGCGACGATATCTGACTGCAAACACTTTATAATAATTCAAAATCTCTTTATCTTTTTTCAAAATAATAAAGTCTGAGTTCAAGAAATTGGGCTTTGGGTTTAAAATAGTATTATTAAAATTATTTATTTCTGTGCATTAACTTGTTTGCAAAGTCAATAAGGTTTTGTTTTCTTTGATTATCAACTCCTATCTTCTCCAAACTCTCCATTGCCTTATTATTATAGTCCTGCATTAGTTCCTGTGCAATGGCTTTAAGGTTAAGTTTGTGGTAAATTGCTTTAATGGCGTCTTCTTTTTCCTTTTTATCGAAGTTGGTGGAGGAGAAATATTTTGTTAAAACCTCCTTATCATCTTTATCAGCAATTTCAAGAGATTTTAAATAAAGGAAAGTCTTCTTATTATCAGCTATATCTGTTCCTGTTACCTTTCCAAAATCTTCCAAATTACTCCAGCAATCCAATATATCATC
>JADLKP010000123.1 GCA_016838945.1 Methanobrevibacter sp. | reverse complement strand
AAACTTTATATTACATATCGATAATAAATATACATACTAATATGAAAATTTATTTGCATCGAAAATTTGAATTTGCAAATAAAAAATTTTGATTTTTAAATTAAAAATGAAGAATATTAATATTAGTGCATTTTATTTTGATTAAAAAAAAAGAGGAAAAACTATGAATAAAAAGGTGATTATATCTTTCCTTTTAGTATTGATCGTTGCTATATCTGTTTCCGCAGTATCTGCAGCAGATGATATTGCTGATGATGTAATATCTGATGATGTAGTGGATGAAGTTGCAGCAGTTGAAGAGTCTGCAGCTACAGACGATACTGCATTGGCAGTTGGTGAAGAAAAGACCGGTGCGGATATACAAACTTTAATCGATGATGCTGAAGATGGAGGAGAAGTAGATTTAGGTGAAAACCTAGTTTATAATGTAGATGACGGACAAACATTCACTTTAACCAAAAAACTTACTGTAAAAGGTAACAATGTCACCATTAAGGCAAGTGGTGCTTCCCAAGGCGGATCTGGCGCATTATTCATTGCAAGTAAAGCTGGAACCGGATTTGACGGAATCACATTCATCAACACTGATGGCAAAAAAACATACGGTCAACAAGTTTCCGGATATGCTATCCAATTGGCTATTGAAAACGGTACTGTAAACAACTGTGCATTCCTTGATTGGGGTAGCGGTGTTTACGGTAGAGGCGCAGCATTCTGTACCATTTCCAATTCATACTTCAACGGTTCTTCTGAAAAAGTAACCAATGGAGGAACAAAAGAATATGGTACCAAAGCAGTTAACCTTATGGGTTCCCATGACATCACTGTAAAAGGATGTACCTTTGAAGGACAATTACTTGATGGTATTTCCATTGCAAGTAATTCCGGTAACAACATAATGACTGACAACACTTTCATCGAAAACTGTTACGCTATCTACTTCGGTGGAGCTTCCACCCAAGGATGTGTAATTGCAAACAACACATTCATCAGATGCGGATGGTGTGAAGATGCAGAAGGAAACATAATCTTTAAGGACTTGCCTGTAATCAGCACACAAAAAGCTGCAAACGGATATGTCATTGCAGACAACACTATTGAAGCAACTGAAGGATCCATCTTCATGAAAGCGGAATCAGGTAACACTGCACATGGATACCCAAGTGCAATCGGTGACATCAACATCACCGGCAATACCATCAATGCAACTGAAGGTGCAAGTCCAGAAAGCATTACCTTCATGTACATCTTAAGTAACCAAGGACCTTTAAGCCCATATGCACCTATTGCAATTACCGGCAACACCATTGAAGCTGGAATCACCCCTGTAACCGTATGGTACGCAGACTGGGATGATGCAAATGGAGTTGTAATAGATGCAGCAGACAAAGCTCCTACTGCAATCAACATCAAAGAAGTTAAAACTGCTGATAAAAAAGTCACCATTGAATTGGTGGATGTAAACGGTGACCCTCAAGCAGGAGAAGAAATTACTTACTCAATCAATGGTGGAGAAGCTCAAACTGCTGAAACCGACGCTGACGGTCTCTTAACCATTGATGTGACAGAAGATGGAATTATTGCTATTGCATTTGCTGGAAGTGACAAGCTTCAAGCTACAGAAACCAGCATTGATTTCAAATCAACCGCTCCTGTAAAAACTGCAAGTACCATTGTATATCAAAATATGACCACTACTGCTGTAGACACTACCACTGATGGTAGAGCAGGTAAATATTTCACAATTACCTTAAAAGATTCTAACGGAAATGCATTAACCAATAAATTTGTACAATTCGGATTCAACGGTAAGGTATACGACAAATACACTAATGAAAAAGGTCAAGCAAGTCTCCAAATCAATCTCCAAAAAGCAGGAACCTACACTTTCGCAGTAAGTTACCTCGGAGATGATGATTTCAATGGTTCATTCATTGTTGCAAAGATTGTTGTTAACAAACAAAAAGGTAGCTTAACAGTTCCGGCTAAAACTTACAAAGCAAGCGCAACCAAATCCTTAACCTCTACATTCAAATCAGCTAGCGGAAAATTAGTTAAAGGTAAAAAAGTAACCTTTACCGTAAACGGTAAAACCTACACAGCTACTACCAATGCTAAAGGTGTTGCAACTGTCAAAGTAAGCTTAAACAAAAAAGGAACATACAGTTTCACTGCTAAATTCGCAGGGGACAACACTTACGCAGCTATCAGCAAAACTGCAAAATTAACCATTAAATAATTAAAAAAAAATTTTAGAAAAGTAATAAAATTCTTATTACTTTTCCTTTATCTATTTTTAAAAATTTTCTAAGACAACCACACATAGCCATTATATTTAATCTAAATTATTGAACAATACTTATGTTCATTTCAATAAAAATATAACAATAGTTATAAGTAAAAAAATATAAAAATATAAGTATATATTAGTAATAGAATAATTATATATTGAATAAAATATTTATTCATATTGATTAAATTTTTTTACTTAAATGGGGAAAAACTATGAAAATTAAAAGAATAGCATTGATTTCTTTTATTTTATTTTTACTGATCATATGCATAGGATCTGTTTGTGCAGATGATATGAACGAAATCGATGCCAATAAAAGTATAGCTACGGAAACTTCAATAAATGAAATAGCAGAAATAGACGATGATTTAAAAATTGAAGAAGAACCTTTAGAAATAATGGATGCAGATACAGCGAGTTATGAAGAGGAAACAGAAGAACTTGAAACAGCAAATGATCTAAAAGAGTCCAAATTAGGTGCATCCAATCTACAATCCACAATCGTTATAGATGGAAGTGCATATAATCAAATGAGCAACCCAACAATCCAAAATGCAATCGATAGTGCAAATGCAGGAGATACAATAATCATCACTGGAAAGGATTATGTCCACTGCCATTTCATCATAGACAAGCAACTTACAATCATTTCTAATGTTGGAACTAAAATGAGTCCATGTCCTTCCAATACAAGAGGATCCGGAACATATGGTATTTTTTATTTAGGCCCAAAAGCAAGCGGAACAATCATACAAGGATTCACCTTGACAAACACAATTGATGAATATGACTGCTACGGAATCTTGGCAAGAGGGGCATCTGATGTGAAAATCATAAACTGTACCATAAATACCACAAAATACGGGGATGGAATCAGATTGGAAAACACAACTAATGCCTTCATCAACAATTCCATTGTAAAAAATTCAAACATAGGAATCCATATTGTAAATTCCACAAAAACAACAATCACAAACAACAACATCAGCCACAATACAGTAACTGGAATCTACATTGGGGACAATAATACCAACACTACAGTCCATACCAACAATATCACATATAACAGGCATACTGGAGTGAAGATGAGTTCAGCGAATTATGTCTATATCATTAACAATTTCATTGCATACAACAGAAATGGGGACGAATACACCTCCACATCAGGAGCGGGAGTTTATGTAAACTGCAATATCACCAAAATTGAAATAAAAGGGAATTACATAAGGCAAAATGGAATGTATGGAGTGTTAAATGATTATCGTGTCAGAAACATGGATGCAAAAAGATATGCAGAACTATTGGAAATCAACAACAATAACTACTATGTGGGCCACACTGAAAGATTGACATACCATATAGAATATAAGAAATACCTTGGAGGAGCATTCAACTACGATAGTGTGAATGATGTTTATGTCTTTGTAGGTGAAGGAAACGGTGAATACGATGTTGATAAAAGCGTCGTATATTTAGCTTATGCCTTTTACATTCAGGAAACCATATGTGGAGCAACACTCTATGCAGCACCGAGTACCACTTGGAGCAGTGGAAACTACCAATTAAGAGTGAGCGAAATCAGCCAGGTCAAAAAGGGAATCTACAACGTATCCATTGTGGATAAAAACGGCAATATCGCAACTGATCTCAGTTCAATATATGTAACCTTCTACTTGAATAAGGACAACGATAAAGCAGAACCTCAAAGTGGAGACATCTACAGAACTGTTTTAATGAAAAATGGAACTGCAATTGCAGATTTCTCAAAAGCCGAATTTAAGGAAAGCGGAAACGTAATAACTGCAGTTTTCCCAGGACTATTTGACATTTATTCTATAAATCCCTATGTGACATTTAATGTTGCAGATAGTGACATACCAGTTGCATATAGCCAAACCAAAATATCTGTGCAAAATATGAATCTTGTTCCAAAATCCGGAGAATACTTTACTGCAAGATTGCTTGATGAAAATGGCAACCCAGTTGCTGGTGAAACAATCCTCTTCAATATTTCAGGACTTTCAAAAATATACACAAAAACAACAGACAGCAACGGATATGCAAAACTCCAAATAAACTTGGGAAACTCTAAAAAATATACCGTTATCGTAAGCTTTGCAGGAACTGAAAACTATAATAAATCCAGTGCTAAATCTACCTTAACAATCAAAAAGCAAAGCCCAAAAATAATAAGTTCAGATGCAAAATACATTCCGAAATCTGGAGAATACTATACAATAACCTTAAAGGATGCAAATGGAAAGGCAATATCCGGTAAAACAGTCAACTTTAATATTTCAGGACTTTCAAAAACATACACAAAAACAACAGACAGCAACGGAAAGGCAAAACTCCAAATAAACTTGGCAAAGAAAAAGACTTACACAGTTTTAATAAGTTCACCTGCAACTAACCAATATTATGCAGCGACTAAAAAAAATAAAATCACTATACAAACTGGAGCTAAAAAAGCAAAAATAACTGCTTCAAATGCTAATTTCATTCCAGAATCTGGGGAATATTATACAGTGAAATTAAGTGATGAAAATGGAAAAGTCTTAGCTAATAAGAAGATTGAGTTTAATATTTCAGGACTTTCAAAAACATACACAAAAACAACTGATAGTGAAGGAAAAGCACAGCTTACAATCAATCTTAAAAAAGAGCAGAAAAGTACCATCAAACTAATATTTAATGGAGACAATACATATGCTCCTGCAAGTCTAAACAAAACAATAACCATTGTTAAAGGAACCCCGGAATTGATCAGTTACAACAGAACAATCAGCAATAATGATTCTCAAAGTTTTTCTATAATCCTAAAGGATAAAAAAGGGCGCACATTGGCAAATAAGGAAATCAAGTTTACATTGCAATCAAAAAGCTATTCAAAAATTACTGATGAGAATGGACTTGCTGAATTAGACTTAAACCTAAATGCAGGAAGTTATTCAATTATTTCTACATTTGAAGGAGACTATCAATATAAGGCCATTAAAAAAACAAATGCAATTACAGTTAAGGATGAGGAAAAGGTGACTTACATCGATGCAGGTCTTGCAAATGATGAAATACAAAGAATCATTGACAAAAGCCCTGAAGGCAATGACATAAAGTTCTTAGGCACAGATTATGACAGCATTCATCTAATCGTCAACAAAAGCCATAATATCTCTTCTGATGTGAACATCACATTAAATGGAAAAGATGGCAAGGCAGTCTTTACAGTCAATGGAGAAGGAGTCAAAATATCAAACTTCAATATCAATGCAAACTCAAAATCAGATGAAGGCAACGGAATTGTCATAAGCAATTCAAAAGATGTGATAATTGAAAACAACAACATCAAAAATATCTTAGACCCTTCAAAAACCGATGATTATAACAATGGCAGCACATTGTTGCCAGGATATGGAATCAGCATTTTAAACAGCGAAAGAGTCAACATTACAAACAATAAGGTCAGCTCCTTTGAAAGTGCATTGTATGCAGAATATTCCCAAAAATTCGGAATATACGAAAATGAGTTCACATTAAGCAACTACGGCATCAAATATGGGTTCAATAATTCAAATACCAAAATTGAAAACAATCTAATTATCGATAATGTCGGCTGGTATGTCATGGATGTTCCTGAAGGTCCAAGAGGATATGGAATTTTCCTTAACAACTCTGCAGTGAACATTAGCATAAGCCAGAACAATATCAGCAACAACTATATGGGAATTTCAATCGATGCAAATAACAGTACTGGAATCATTATAACCAGCAATCTGATTGCAGATAACTCTTTGGAGGGAATCAGATTTAATGCAGGATATGATTTGGCAGAAAATGTTGTTGAACCGGTCATAACCGACAATGCTATCTACAGAAATGCTGAAGGTCCAAGTATGATGATTCTTGGTGAGATGAGTGCAAACCCAGCAGGAATCTACGGGCCTGGTGAATTTGATGAAGAGCTAAGATTGAAGATAAATCCTAACTGGTACGGTGTAAATGCACTTAGGACTTGGAATAATGAAAGTGGAATTGTAGGTGTCGGCACAATGTGCCCTAGAATTAAGACAACCACAATCAAATTCCCAGAAATAGTCTGCACAAGTCCAGGAACATATACCATCAGCTTCTATAAGGATGGGGTATTGGACACCAATCTTGCAAGCTTCGACATCTATGCTACATTGAACAGAAAATCAGACAAGAAGACTGAAGTCCATTTCCTTGTAGTCAATGGAACCGGAACATTCACTTTTGACAAAATGAACTATTTAGATGAAGATAATGTCATTGATATTTCAGTAGGATCTTTGATAAATGTCGTTGATAGACTGTACAGTGTGGTTTATACCCATAATGTTACAGAAACTGAAATACCTGTTTGAATAATTTAAATAATTTAAAAAATTAAAATATTCTAAA
>JADLKP010000122.1 GCA_016838945.1 Methanobrevibacter sp. | reverse complement strand
TATTTTAATATTTAATTATCTTAAAATCTTTTTAACGGTATTGGATTTTACCCATATCTTTTTGGATCTGTATCTAACACCGATATAACCTGGTTTGAGTCTTAAGATTTGACTTGAATAGGTTTCACCTTTAATGTCAAACATGACTACTTGGCCAACTTTAAGCTCGAACAATGTTCCGTTGATGTAAACTTCTTCAACGTCATTTCTTGCCTTGTGCATCATCAATGTTTTTTGGCCTTCTTCAACAGGTTCTGCAACAGCAGCTTTTCTTGCACGTTTGGATTTTTCTTTAGCTTCAGCTCTTTGACGGAGCTCTTCTTCGCTGATTCCTTTGGAACCTAAAATCTTTTTGGTGTTTTCTGCTCTGCGTTTTTTCTCAGCTTCCTGTCTTTCAACCTTTTTGTAATCCTCTTTGGTGTAGACATTTGCATCTTTCTCAGAGGTTTCATCAGTTACATCTTCGAAGGATTCGGATAACTCCTCGTCATCTGTCTTATTATAGGATTCCTTGTTGATTTCCTTATAGATTTTGTCTACATCTTCATTAGGTTGGTTGTTTGCCAAATCTCTTTCCTCTTCATGGATTGGAGTAATTGTAATTGTGTCTCCAATGTACTCGATTCCATCTCCAAGGTCTTGAGAATAATCATCAGGGACGATGTCATCTTTAGTTTCCACAAAAACAGGCTGTTCTGGAACATTAGCTTTTCTGAAGTTTCTAATGGATTTGATAGCGCTATTGATTAATTCATTACCTGTGGATGGGACTTCATCTTCAGTGTTAATTGTAACAAATTCATTTTCAGGACTTTCATCTTTCTCTTCAACAACTGCATCTTTGTTTAAGAGAATGTGCAAGTCATCATGATAAACATTATCAGTTTCTGAATCTTCTGCTTTTGGAGCTTTTTCTACAATTATCTCATCTGCTTTTGGTTTTTCTTCCACTTTAGCTTTGGTTTCAATAGTAGGTTCTTCTTTGACTTCTTCAGCTTCTTTGATTGGTTCGGCTGTTTCTTCTTCAGCTTCTTCCTTAGCTTCAGATGCTTGTTTGATTTTTTCAATTGTAGATTCTATTTTTGGAGCTTCTTCTTTAGTTTCTTCTGCTACTTTAGCTGCTTCTTCTTTAGTTTCTTCTTCATCTTCTTCTAAGACAGCTATTTCCTCTTTAGCCTCTTCAATCTTTTCAATCAATTTAGCAGTTTCGGATTCTGCCTTTTCAACAATTTCATCTGTTTCGGATTTTGCGCTTTCATCATCAATCTTTGCAGCTTCTTTAATCGCTTCGATAGTGCCAGCTGGTTTGACTGATTTAACAACCTTCACACTGCTGTCTCCATCTTCAACAACCAATTTGTTTGTATCGCTTGCGATGAATTCCTTTTGTTTTTCAGTCATTGGTACTTGACGAGCTACAGGTTGTTTTTCTGCTTGTTTTGCGCTGTTGATTGTAGCGGTATGTTCCGGTTTGATAGGTTCTTGGAAAGCTACAACTTTCTCTTCCTTACTCATTTGAGTTTTTACTCTCTCAGGAGTTCTTTGAACTTGTTCAACTGGAGCTGATTTTGGTTTTCTAACTCTTCTTACTTGTTTTTTAGGAGCTTCTTCCATAGCTTTTGCTCTTTGTCTAAGTAAGGCAGTGGTTCCACCTACCTTTCCGTTTTCAACATAATCTTCATCTGATGTAAGATCTCCAACTTTAATTCTGTCGGAACTGTCAATTGTGTTAGCATAATTTTGTGCTTGAGTGTATCCTCTTCTATTGGTTTTCCTAACTCTTTTACGTCTTTCATTATCGTAATCTGCTTTTGTGCTGTTAATAAATTCTTCTAGTTTTTCCTTTTCTTCATCTTTTTCCTTATCTCTATAGAATAATTTAACGATTATGATGGAAATTATTCCAATAAGTGCGATAAGAATAAGCAATATTGCTGTCATTTCTTTCATTTTTTTCACCGAATTAATCTTTTAAAAACTTGGATATGTATAATCATGAGTTTAGTCATATTTGCAGTCAACTTAGCCATATTTTGTAGGAATGTAGTTATGGAACAAATATGATAAAATGATACATTATCTCATAGTATTATATGTATATCTTTTTTATTTTATTTATACATTAGTTATTTACATTAGTTTTAAAATTTATTTCATATCACTATTTTTCACATTTTCAAAGAATTTTTCAATAATTGGCATTTTTTCGATTATTGCAAAAATTGATTATCTTTTAATGAAATCTTGATAAAATACACAGTTTTATATAATATATTTAATAAATATTTAAGTGTTAAATAGTTGAAATTATAATTAAATTAATTTAATTTACTTTAATTTACTTTCATAAATTAAGATTTAACTGATGACTTTAGTTTTTAAGTCTTTTTAATTTAAGATTTATTTAACTGATAATTCTTTAAAATATTCAGAGGTAAAACCATGGTTAAAATTAATGAAAACTATCTTTTATTACAAAATAGTTACCTTTTTGTTGAAGTAAACAGACGTGCAGAAAAATATATGGAAGAAAATCCAGATAAGAACGTTATTAAAATGGGCATTGGAGATGTAACCAAACCTTTAGTCCCTACTGTAATCAACGCTTTCAAAGATGCTGTTGATGAAATGGCTGAAGCTGATTCATTTATGGGATATGGGCCTGAACAAGGATACGGATTTTTAGCAGAATCTATAATTAAAAATGATTTCAATAAATGGGATGTGGACTTAGACCTTGATGAAGTATTCATTTCCGACGGTGCAAAATGTGACACTGGTAACATTCAGGAAATCTTTTCCTTAGACAATGTAATTGCAGTAACCGATCCTGTTTATCCGGTATATGTTGATACCAATGTAATGGCAGGAAGATCTGGAAACATCAAGGATGATGGAATGTATGAAAGCATCGTATACCTCCCATGCACTGAAGAAAACAACTTCGTTCCAGAACTTCCAAGTGAACCTGTAGACTTGATTTACCTTTGTTTCCCAAATAACCCAACAGGTACAACCTTAACCAAAGATGAATTGGCTAAATTTGTGGAATATGCAAAGGAAAATGATGCTCTTATCTTATTTGATGCTGCATATGAAGTTTTCATTACCGAAGACGATGTGCCTCACACCATCTATGAAATAGATGGCGCTAAAGAAGTGGCTATTGAATTCAGAAGCTTTTCAAAAACTGCTGGATTTACCGGTACACGTTGCGCTTACACTGTTGTTCCTAAAGAAATTAAGATCAAAGATGCTGAAGGCAACGACCAATCTGTCAATGCATTATGGAACAGAAGACAAACAACCAAATTCAATGGTGTTTCATATCCTGTTCAAAAAGCTGCAGAAGCAGTCTACTCAGAGCAAGGACAAAAAGAAATCATGGAAAACATTGAATATTATTTGGAAAATGCAAGAATCATTCGTGAAAGCCTCTCTGAAATTGGATTGAATGTTTACGGTGGAGTCAACTCCCCTTACATTTGGGTAAAAACTCCAAATGACATGGAATCATGGGACTTCTTTGATGTGCTCTTAGAGGAAGCGAATATCGTAGGCACTCCTGGTTCCGGATTCGGTCCAAGTGGAGAAGGCTACTTAAGATTAACTGCATTCAACACTTTAGAAAACACTAAAGAAGCTATGAGCAGAATTTCCAAATTATCCTTTTAGATCTTTTCTTTAGGATAATTATTCTCTTATATTATAAACTTCTTTAGGATAATTATTTCTATCTTAAAATTCAAACTTTAAACTTTATTTTACTTTATTTATTATATTTTTGGTGAAAAAATGGAAGTTAATTATCTTTTAATTGAAGAAAATGATGATTTGCAAGATTTATTCTCAAAATATGGTGCTTTAGCATTGGAAAAGCAGGAGGCATTATCTGCACTTGTTGGAACTGCTGAGCCTGAACTAGATATTGAAAAAGGAATTGTTGCTTTTGGTGAGAAAGAATTCCCTATTCAACTTATTGGATTCTTAGATCCAGATGAAGATACATGGTCTTGGGCTTGGGATAACGAGGAAATAGGTTTTCCCGAAGAGTTGATTGAAGAGGCAAAGGCAGTTAAGGAATTCGGTGAAAAGCAAAACGTTCCGCAATTATGTGAAAATGTATTTGCTGCAAACTTGACTGAAGCTCATATATTGACTATGATAGTATCTTCACTATTTGGCAATGATGCATATTGCGCTGTCAATTATGGAAGTTTTGTCTTCTTTGTAACCATTGAGTCTGATGAGATACAGCTTAGTGATGATATTGATGTGTTTGCAAATGTCATAAACGATTTCCATCGTAAATTTGAAGTAAATCATTTGAAAGCATTAAGTGGGTATTCTCAACTTAAAGGCTATGAATTCAAGGATAGGGATGAATTCTGCCTTGTAAAAGTTGGAGATGACAGAATTGTTGTCACATTGACTGAAAGAAGAAACATTTATACTATTAAAGTCATTAGAGCTTAATGATTTCTATTTTTTTATTTTTTCTATCTTTTTATAACTTTATAATCTTATAACTCTATAACTTTATAATCTTATAACTTTATTGCTATATAATTTTATAATTATTTATTATTCCAAAGTCTAATGGGTGTTATTATGGATAAAGAACTAATTGATGAGATCAATTATGAAATTCAATTATTGATTAAATCAGGGTTTTATGATGAAGATGAAATATTGGAAATAATCGATGATGAGTTCATAGAAGAGAATATTTCACAGGATTTAATTTTAAAGCTCTTTTTGGAAAATAAGGAAACTTTAGGGGAAATGAATGAGGATTCAGAGGATTTCACTAATCTTAAAAATGCCTTTTTGGACTTGACCAAGGAAAACATCATTTCAATCCATAATGCAGGATATGATATAGAAGAGGGAATACAGGATTCCTTTGAGCTTTTCACTCACCTTAGAAACAATAAGTTCTCTCCTATTGGATTCTGCTTCTATACATTTGAAGACATAGAAAATGTTCTGGCGGAAAATGACTTGGCCATTGCATTCGGTGACTTTGAATATGATGAGAAAAAAGGATTAGGAATTGCCAAAAGGATTGTATCTGTTCTGAAAGATTATGGTTTTGAAATTGATTGGAATGAATCTGTAGATGAAAGGATTCTGATTAAAGGATTTGATTGGAAAAAGCATTTTGATGGAAAAGAGTATTCTATGGATGGAGCACTTGAAGACTTCCTTGGACTTAATAAGGAAGATTAAGCTATTTTTTGTGATTTTATGAACAACAGATCAAAAGAGATTATTGAAGAGGCAATTTCACAGGGAAAGTGGACTTGGCTGGAAATAGACAGCAATTCCAATTCGTTGTATTTGGAATTTGAAAATCTTAAGTTATCCTCTCAAACCATTTTTGACAATTCTTATAGGGGAGAATTGGCAATTCGTTTTGGTCAAAACATTTATTTGTCCTTATTCTACAATGAAAAGGAAGATTTAAGCTTTTTGCATTTTAAGGAAGACTATTTGAATCATATTATCGATTCCAAGGAATTCATCATTGAAAAGTTTCCATATTTCTATCAGGAATTTTCAAACCCTATTGTGAAATTCAAGTTTCAGGATTATGATTATTTAAGTGAAGTCATCAGAAAATATGGGCATAAGCAGGATTTGGTTGATAAGAGAAGTGAAAACAAGAATTATGACTTCTTATTATGTTTTGAATGTGAGAATATAGCTATTGTGGTTGGTGGAGATTTCGTCAACTGTTTCAATGATTTTGAATCATTGGATGATGATGAGATTAAAAGGATTTCCAATAATTGGGTCTTGTATTATTTAGATTATTGGAACAAGAAAGGAACTGACAAGGAATATGCAGAGGATTTGCTTTGTGAAGAGTTTCCTTTAAAATAATAAATGCAGAGGGTTTTGTGAAGAGTTTCCTTTAAAATAATAAAAAATTAATTATCATAGGTTTTTAAATCTTATAAATTATTCAAATTATACATATTATCAATTATATAATTTAGTTCATTTGGTGTATTTATGGAACAATTGGAAAAAGGATACAATTATTTGGAGGAAAATAAGTATTTCTTCGGAGAAATCCCTCATGAAAGGGCAGTAAAGATTGCTGACTATAAATTCTTTTGGGATGTATCTGATGAATTGGCTCCTTTTGGATGTGAAGAGGCTTATATTGCCTTTTGCGAATTGTGTGATTGGTTTATTGACAATCCTAACACTCCAATAATTGATTGTTTCATATGGATTTTAGAGTCTTGGGAATTAAGTTTGGATGATTTCAATGATGAGATCATTGAAAGTGAAAACATATTGAAAATCATTCAGGATCTTGACTTTTATGAAGATTTGATGAGCTTGGATTATACAGTGATTTCTACAGGATTTACTCAATTGATTCTTCAAGGAAAAATAGATATGGATGTTAAGAACATCATTCAACTATCAATTTTACGTCAAATGAATTCACATGTATTGGATGCATTTTTAGGAACCAATGAACAATGCAAATATGAAAGATACTTGTATCTTAGAAAGCTATTGGACATATTGGAAGATGCATAATTATTTTATTCTTCTTTAATGTTTGCTCAGATTTTAACGATTTTTTTAATTTTTTTCACTATTTTTCTTAAATTCCCTTTAATCTTCTATTTAATTATTCAATAGGATAATATTTATAAATGTTAAAAAATAAAATATATATGGTCAATGAA
>JADLKP010000121.1 GCA_016838945.1 Methanobrevibacter sp. | reverse complement strand
ATTGGACAAAGCATTCAATATAATGATTTATTAAAAGGTGAAGCAGTTGAATTAAATCCTAACAAGACTGTTAAAGCGGACCCAGTCACTTACCAAACCAGTGTTGCTGATATCTTTGTGGGTGGCGATGTCTATACAGGACCACGCTTTGCAATCGATGCAATCGCTGCTGGTAAAATGGCGAGCGAATCCATTCACCGTTTTGTTCATGAAGGTCATTCTTTAACTTTAGGACGTGATTTAAGACAGTTTAAACAATTCAATACAGAATCAGTTGATTTAGAAAGCTTTGATACGGCTAAACGTCAAATTCCAGGTCATAAGCAAGGCTTAGCCAAAGCTACTTTCTCTGATTTACGCTCAACCTTTACAGAAGAACAAGTGAAGGCAGAAGCACACCGTTGTTTGGGTTGTGGAGCAGCAGTGGTTGATGAGAATCGTTGCATTGGTTGTGGATTATGTACCACGCGTTGTGAATTTGATGCAATTAAGTTAAGCCGTGATTTACCTGAAGCTAGTGTGATGCGTAGCACGGAAGATAAACTGAAAGGAATTCTTCCTTATGCAGCGAAGCGCGGTATTAAGATCTTGAAGAAAAAGATTTTGAAATAAGATGCATGAACTTGGAATTCTAGTCCATATGGCTAGAGAAATTGAATCTTTAGCAAAAGAAAATCACTTGACTGAAGTCTCAAGTATCACCATGGAAATTGGAGAAGTCAGTGGAGTCGTTCCTGACTACCTAACCGATTGTTGGGAGTATTATAAAAAGAAGTTTCCTTTGTTTGAAAAATCAAGATTAGAAATTGAGATGATTAAGGGACTAACTTTATGTCAAGACTGCCATCACGTTTATGAGACTGTCACTTATGCTAAAATCTGCCCTCATTGCCAAAGCGATCACACCGTTTTGGCACAGGGGTTAGAATGTAATATAAAACAAATCGAAGCACAATAAGGAGGAGAAAATGTTTTTTCATGTGTATGGTGAGCACGCCCTCGCGCAATGGGGTGCGATGCTTGCAGTTTTAATTGCACTCATTTTATTGAATGAGTTTTCCAGAAGAACCAAACTTGGGGGCATGATTATGTTCTTTGTGGTTCCGACTATCCTCACGATTTACTTTGTCGCAATTGCTTTAGGGGCAAGAGCTGGTGCAGAGTGGGCGTTAAAGAATCAAACACATTTATATATGAATGGTTGGTTCCACTATGCGAAGTTATATGCAGCCTTAGCGGGATGTATTGGCTTTATGATGATTAAGTACCAATGGGGGATTGGCAAAGCCAAATGGTTTAGATGCTATCCATTTGTGATTGTCGCGATTAATATTTTAATTGCGGTGGTCAGTGATTTCGAATCAGCGGTTCTTGGTTGGAATCAATGGCACTTATCGCCTGAAAATGTGTGGCTCTATGGAGGATGGCACAACATCATGAATGGTGTTGCAGGTTTAATTAATATTTTCTGTATGACAGGTTGGTGGAAGGTTTATGCTTCTAAAGACCAAAAAGACATGATTTGGCCAGATATGATTTGGGTTTACATTATTCTTTATGATATTTGGAATTTTGCGTACACCTATAATAACCTCCCTACACACTCTTGGTTTTGTGGGGTTGCCTTATTATTAGCACCAACGATTGCTGCATTGCTGTGGAATAAGGGTGGTTGGATTATGAATAGAGCCAATACCTTAGCAATTTGGTGTATGTTTGCTCAAGTCTTCCCATTATTTCAAGATGTGATGTTGGATGGTACTTCAATGTTTCCTTGGGCCACCTTACCTAAGACCTATGCGGATGGAACGTTGAATGGAATTGTTGCAGGGAGCAGTGTTAATGCTGATCCTACCATGATGACGATTATTTCTGCATTAGCCTTAATCGTTAATATTATTGGCATTGTGTACATTATCAAGAAATCAAAAGATCGCCAAATTAATCCATTTAAGGATGAAGTATTTACAGAGTTTGACTACTATCAAGAGGCTAAGTCTAAAGCAGTGATTGATGTTTAATAAAAACAGGAAGGGAGATACCTCTTCCTGTTTTGTGTTATAAATTGTTATTGTTCATTTTGGTTTTTATCTTCATAAATTGAATAAACAAGGATTGCTTGTAATGCAGTGCAGAGTAATCCAATGATGAAACTAAAGGTGAGGAAGGTATTATTCCCAGATCCAATAAAGAGAATGGCTAATAAGATGCTAAATAGGGTACCTGATAATAAGGCTAAACTGATAACAATCTTATTCATTTCTTTTCTCCTTTAGTTTTCTTTGTCTTTCATAAAACTCAATTTCTTCAACAATTTCTTTGTTTTCTTCTTTTTCATACCATGGGATATCATATCTTCCGATAAGTCCTCTTAAGATTTTACCAAAAAAGCCAAACTTCTTTCTTTTAGATTCCCAAAAAACTACGAATGAAATGATACTAAAATAAAATACAAAATCTAACCAATAATTATACATAAAGATTCCTCCTTTCTTAATACAAGAATAACATAAGACAGATATACTACACAAACATTTTAATACTATTTAATAGTACAAGTAGTAATATACTCGTATAGAGACCTTCTTCTTTTTGGATTATTTCCAAAATTTCCAAAACGATTTCTTCTCGTTTGGTGTATCTTGGGTTGGTTCTTTTTCTTTGTTATTTTCTTCAATCATCAAAATTTGATCTAATTTTTTTTGAGTATTTAACTGTAATTGTTGTTGTTGGTCAAGTAACTTCTGTAATTGTTCAATCTGTTTATCTTTTTGTTCTAACTGCTTGTCTTTTTCTTCTATTTGAGATTCAAATAATCGCAAATTAAACTGCAAATCACTTTGCAAAGTGTTTGCAAACTTCTTTGCGTTTTGGTTTGCGTTTTCATCTTCATAATTATCTAAAAGTTCTCTTTTTATTAGGTATTCTTGCTTTTTATCAATCGCAAAAGCATTTTTCGATTTTCGCAAACTACTTTGCAAACCTAATTTTGCGATTGTGTTTCGGATAGTTTGCTTACTAACTCCTAATTCTTCGGCTAATTCTTTTATCGTTTTCATCTAAAATAGAGACTCCTGTCCTTCTTGCGTTTCTAATTTATCTAAATACCTATCGGCACATTCTTTCAAGTAATTGATAATATTCGTAAATTTCTTATCTATTTCTACCATATGCTCTGCCACGTAGTTGATATGCTTTCTAAAAGGCTCTAAAGTGTCTTTTGCGTTAGGTTTTAGACGACAAATATCACGATAGTACGGAATTAGCTCATTATAAGCCCGTACAAGGCTCTCTACGTCGTTAAACTTAATAATGCCCTTTTCTATCAAATAAGCGACATATTCGCTCTGCAGCGCGTCTGAGAGCGTATTATTGAGCGATTGTGTGTGATCCAGCTCTCTTTCTTCATATTGCTCATATTTTTGATTGATATATTCTTCCTGGTTTTTCTTATTTTCTTGAATAAAAAATTGTATTTCTTTAACTGAACGTCCTTTTTTAATTTTTTCATATTCTACATGATAGTGTGTATTTTTGTTAATTTCTTCAATAGGCTCTGCCAACACTCTTTTTTCAAAATCAAAAAAGCGTTTATATTCTTGTTCTGTATCCGTTAGTATGCGTAGTTCTTTTACGCTAATGATAGGATTTTTTGAAGTAATATTCCCATACTTTTTGAATAGATTGAAATTCATTGTTAACCACTTATATAAAACAATAGAATGCTTACTATTCAAAGACCCAATATCACTAATCAGATATTGCGTGAAGTTTTCTTTTAAATTGATTAAATAGGGAATAATTGCCTCATCAAACCGTATTTGAACCTCATCATCAAAGTCAGTCCATTCAACATAAGGAATGGGAACAATACTCTTATACTTATAGCCTTTTTTATCTTCTTCATAACTAACTTGAAATACTGAATTTTCTTGAAGTTTTTTGATAGATTCTCTAAAACGAGTATATTTGCTATCACTAGAAACATCAAAAAAATCAAATAATTCTGCTTTGGATAAGGTAACAATATTGTTCTTAGGTGGATTGATAGGATCAATTAACGATACGGCTAATTCAAATATTTTTAAAGGGACAGCATCCATTCTAGCAACCCCTTTAATTAGGTCATTACTTTGCACCACTTTTCTATTATCAATTAAAGTCATTTTAGGCACCTCTTTCAATGATTTTAATTATAACTGTATTTTAACGACAATTCAAATTGAAATGTCGTTAAAAGCATCGCTTTTTGTCGTTCAAAGCATCGCTTTTTGTCGTTCAAAGCATCGCTTTTTGTCGTCATATTCGAGCATTTGAGCCACTAAAAAGAGGTGTTTTTAAACCCTAAAAAGATAAAAAGGTAAAATAGTATATAGATAAACAATAACGCGCGTGCGCGCGAGGACTAAAATTTGTCTTTTTAATAAAAAGATCACTAGGGGCCTTTAGTGATCTTGATTATTATTTACATTTAAAAACCTCAATGGAATTTGAGGTTTTGCTACCATCAGAAATTTCACCCCTCTAAAACCTCAAATTTTTAAATCTAAAACTAAGGTGGCAAGTCTGCCACCTTTACTTTCTTAAGTAAAATTGATAATAAAAATGAGAGACAGGTATAGCCAACAGCCCTGCAACTATGTTTGTGACCCCTTTTATTAAAAAAACACACTGTTGTCTGGGGGGTATTGGTTCTGTCGTACCAATACCCCCCAGACACATCATGACACGTTTAGTGTTCATGAGTGGTTGTTTTTGATAAAGTAAGTGGGTAGAATTGAGTTGTGGGGCTGTTGGCTAAGAGGAGAATTTGAGAAATGAATAAAGAGATTGTCTTTGTAGAGGAGAGAAAGAGGTCTAAGAAAAGAATAGAAATAACTGAAACTGATTTGATGATGATGATTGTCATTGAAAAAGTTGGTTTTTGTGCGATTGAAACGTTTGTTAATTTTGCTGATCTGAAAAGTAGGACAGTTCAAGGACGTTTTACAAAATTAATGGAATTTGGTTATTTAACCAGGGAACGAGAAGGACTCTATTTTCCTTACCAGTATTTTCTAACTCAAAAAGGAATGAACTTTGTTTTTGAGCATTTTTACTTAAGTTGGATGGTTTCAGATGAAGAATACATCCGTAAAGCTCCTAGAAGGGCTATAAAGAACGCTAGACATCAAAATCTAGTTGCAGGGCTAATTCTATTGATTATTTTTAATCATCCCCTAAAAACCCCTCTAAATGCCTTAGAATGTGTATTGAGCGAGCGAGATGTCCAATTTGTGCGTTTTTGGGAAAAATCTGGGCGAATAATAAATCCAATTCATCACAATTGGATGATTAATCCAGCTCTCTTGGATGAGCCTTTAAATGATGTTCTATATATCGAAGATGATTTAGTGATTGGTTTTGAAATTGAATTGACCTATAAAGGACGAGAAAGGACAGAGGAAAAAATAGGACTTCATTTTCTTAAAGATTTGTCTGTTTGGTTTGTTCCGGAAAACAAAAAAGCCCTTATCTCATTTCTGAATAACAGGGATTTTAGGGTTTTGTATTCAGATAAACTGGTTTTTGAAATGAAGGAAGATGATCTAAAAACGAGTTTTTTAGAATTTCTTCCAAAAATGAACGATCAACGCGAAATAAAGAGACAATATAGAGTTGAAAAAGAACTCATAAATGAAAAGAAAACGGCTATGTACAATTGGCTTGATAGGATGAGGTCGATGTTATCTTGTCTGAAAGCAAAGGATATTAATCCATTGAAAGAACAGCTGATTGAAGATATTGAAAAGCATAAAACGATTAATCCAAAAGAAAGGTTTGAAGAGTTAATTGAAAAACGATTAAAACAGCTTGATCAAGACATTCAATATCATCGTGAGAGAATTAATAACTCAAAAAGTTCTCTGTTTAATCGAGAATTAAAAGAGCAGCACAAAAGAACATTAGAAGATGCTAATTTAAAAATTGAAATTTGTAAAAATGAAATTGAAAACCTAAATTCAATTGTCTTAGAAGATATTGAAATTTAGTCCTTTTTAACCTTCAAATATTACTAGATCTAAAATTAAGGTGGCAAACTTGCCACCTTTTAAAAAAGAGGGTTTAACACCCTCTTACATTATTGATTTTTGGCCCTCATTGGACATATCCAATGTCCCCCGATATTTGGACCTTGCCATACACATCCCGATGAATTGTATCTTGCTACCAAGTCACCTGAAGAGGATAAATTGGCTTTAACGACTCCACTAACTGCAGATGCAAACGACATTACTCCTCTAATCTTTTCTGTTAAAGGAACAGGAAATGCCGCACTTCTATTAACGAAATCATTTATTGCTGGCCAATAATCAGCAATAAAAACATATCCTTGGTTAGCAACAAATATATAGACAGCAATGGCACCCGCTGATATTGAAGCTGGTTCAATTAATTCATGAAAAGTATTATTTTCTACATAATGACTTATTCTTTGAGATTCAGAAACCAAAGATAAACGATTTTGTTCCTCTGTTTGCGCTTTAGTAGGGATAGTAAGCGCAAATAGCATGATAACGGTAATTAAAATAGTTATTTTTTTCATAGATTAGCATCTTTATGATATTTTTGTTCGTTTCTTTGTCTTTCATAAAGTTCAATTTCTTTAACAATTTCTTTGTTTTCTTCTTTTTCATACCATGGGATATCATATCTTCCGATAAGTCCTCTTAAGATTTTACC
>JADLKP010000120.1 GCA_016838945.1 Methanobrevibacter sp. | reverse complement strand
GAAAAAAAAAATAGAAAAAATAGTAAAAAAAATAGAAAAAATAGATTTAAAAAAATAAAAATAAAAATAAAAAAAAGTTAAAAAACTTATTTAGAATCAGCTAGAGTAAAATTAGGCCTAAATTTAGAACTTCTTTTTAAGTTTTTCAGCTCTACTTTTGTAGGGCATTTATACTCTTCAAGCATTAAAATCTTATAGTCATAATCGATTGGCAAATCAGCATCCTTTCCATCAATTATGCCTCTGAAATTAGCGCCAATCCATCCAGTTCCGCCAATATTATAATTGATTCTATCAATAGGATTAAACTTATCAAAGAACATTTCCAATTCAATTGTTCTTTCCATAGGTGCCTTATAGTGGATAGCCATTACTTTATCGGAATTCATCCTGATTTTAATGTTCTTTTGATCCATCTTCAATTCTTCCCCTTCTCTAATCTTCTTTAAGACAAAGAATGGATTAATATCACTATCAGTCATTTTTTCACCTCGATTCTTTATTAAAATGATAATAATTATTATTTGCTTGGTTCGATAATCACATCATCATTTGAAATATCATTTAATTCAACACTATTATTTTGATTTTCCTTAAATTCGTAATATCCGATGGTTTCAAGAACTTTTGAAACGTCCACTTTAGTTTCAAAACATCCTGAAGTGGATAAAAGAACTCCCTGTGGAGAAAACTTTTCCAAAGCCATCATTGTTTGATTCAAGTCCACATGGCAAGCTACACCAACAACACCCTTAAACTTGTTTTGCTGCACTATCTTCTTTACAAAACTGGATCCCGGTACAATAAATACCCTGTAACCCATAGGTTCTGCTTTTTGCTTTATTACACCTATAGCGCATTTGCCACAATAGGTACATTTGATACCAGTTTCCTTTAGGCTTGCTTCACATTGAGCGGACCTAAGACAATGAGGCAATACTATAATCTTTTCCTCTGGGGAAATCTCATCGAATTTAGGCTTATTGACATTATTTCTTACTTCTATTCCAATATTATCTACTAAAGAATCATCGAGACCTAAAAGATTTGCGAAACTCTTTAGAGGAGAATAAAATACATTTACAATGAATATGACCAATGATGGAAATAGTAATTTATTCCTCCTAACTAAAATAATCCCTAATATAAGGCCTACAATTAGGATTAGCACTATTATAAACACTAATAGCACAAGTCCTTCTCCGATTAATTGGAATGCCTGTTCATGCAATAACATAGTTGTCAAATCTGTACTTTTTTAAAATCAAAATAATTATTTATATTATTTAATAATTTGTTTTATATATATAAAATTTTTTATAGAAATAATAAAAATCAATCCGATAAAAAGAAAAATGATAAAAAAAAATATTTAAAAATAATACTTAAAATGGTTCAATTTTATAATTCTTAACTTCCCCTTCTATAACGACACCATCAGCAGATTTGATTATATTCAAACCGGATAAGCTGTCACAGGAGCATAAGATATCCTGTTCAGGGTGTGTTCCAGGAACTATTCCACAATCCAATCGGACATTTTCACCTACTGACAATACCATTTTAAGCCTTTTTGAAGAGGGATGATCCTTTGGAAGAACAAGTATTGGTGACTCTATATCCCTTGTAAGATATATGAGAGACCTTATACCCTTTTCGTATTTTTCACCAAGATTAAATGAAGAAACAGCTATCAAATCATCTTCTTCTAAATACTGGACGATTTCATCACTGTCAGGAGTTCCTATAAAGAGCATCTTATCATCACCAGCCTTAGCGATGCCCACCATACCGCTTTCACCAATCAAAAACAGTATTTCGTCTTTAGTAAATTTTATTTCCGTTTGCATAATATCGCCTAAATGATAAAAATTACATTGAATAAAATTCTAAAAAATAATCTGAAATAGCTAAAATAGTTAAAATAACTAAAATAACTAAAATAGTTAAAATAACTAAAATAGTTAAAATAACTAAAATAACTAAAAATAATAAAAAAAGTTTAAAAGAGTAAATATGAAATTTACTCTAAAACAACTTAAAATAATAATATACTTATTCTTGCTCTTCTACATTGTCACTTTGACATGAAGGACAGATAACCTTTTTACCTAATCCTTTAAAGTCATTTCCACAATCCAAGCATTTATATTTTTTTGTTTTCAATTTTTTCATTGAAAGTTCGGCCATTGGGCCTCCAGAACTACACATAATATCACCTCAATAGTTATAAAATATAACTATTGTTTTTATGTAATTTTAATTATGTCCATTTTAGTATTTATATTATTATAATTAATTCTTAAAAATATGGCCTAAATTCTATTTTTCATAATATTTCATCAATTGATTAGACTCTTCAGTTGATTCAAATTCATCAATGAACTGCCTTAAATCATTGAAAAAATCCTTTTTTCTTTCCTCCAAATCTTCAATTTTTGAATAATTCTTCTTAATGATCAAATTTAATAATATGTCATCTGTTTCAAGAGCGATTTTAGGAAAATCATTTATATTTGTATTGGAATTATTTAAATTATTAGAATTATTTAAATCATTCAAATCATCTGAATCTTCAGAATCGAAAATTAAGTTATCAAAATCATTGAATTCTATTGAATCATCATCAAAAATAGGTCTGCTATTTTCCAATTCTTTCTTAAAATCTTCAAATTCCTTCTTAAAATCAATATACTCTTCTTCAGACATAATAATCATTAATTGTTAAAATCAGTTAAATAATTAATAAAATATTTAGAATAAAAAATAATATTAAAAAAATAAAAAAAGATAATTGAAATTCAATTATCTTCCTAATTCTTTGTGAGCTTTAGCTAAATGACCAGCAGCCAATGCACCAACCAATGACAATTCACCAGCTAAAACAGTTGAAATGACAATTTCAGCAAACTTGTTTACATTGCCGCTTCCTGCACATCCAAGAATCTGCAATCCTTCATTAGCGGTTTCAAGTCTTGTTCCACCACCAATGGTTGCAATTGGTAAATCAGACATGTTTACAGAGAAATATAAATCTCCGTCCCTATCTTCAGCAGTAGTTATGCCAAGAGAACCTTCCACCACATGTGCAGCATCCTGACCTGTAGCAAGGAAAAGTGCCCCAATCATATTGGCAAAATGAGCATTGTATGCCATGCTTCCTGCTGCTGCAGAGCCGATTAGGTTTTTAGCCACATTTACTTCTTCAATAGCTTTTGCAGTTGTCTTAAGCTTTGTTCTTACAATAGCTTCAGGAATCAAGATATCTGCAACAACTGTTTTACCTCTACCTTCAACAACATTGATTGCTGCAGGTTTCTTATCTACACAAAGGTTTCCGCTTAATGCGATGGCATGAACACCTAAATCTTCATATAATTTCTCTAAAACCTTTTCAGTAGCTATTGTTACCATATTCATACCCATACTGTCTCCAGTTGAGTAGCAGAAACGTGGATAAACATAATTTCCTACAATGATAATTGGATCAACCTTGATTAATTTTCCATGACTGGTAGTGGATTCGGCGATTTCCTTAATTTCGTCAAACTTATTTTCAAACCATTGCTTGACTTTCACTGCTTCAACTACAGATTCTGTTTTTATTACAGGAGCTCTTGTCATCTTATCCCCAATGACTCTTGCATTAACCCCTCCCGCTGCAGTGATTGCAGAGCAGCCTCTGTTGACAGATGCAAGCAATGCACCTTCAGATGTTGCAAGAGGTATGAAGAAATCATCTTTTGCATGTTCCCCATTGATTGTTACAGGCCCTGCAACTCCAATAGGCACTTGTATGGTTCCTATAGGATTTTCAATATTTTTAGCAAATGCAAGTTCCATATCCAAGGTATAGTTGGATATTTGATCAAGCCTGCAATCTGAATACCTTTCTATAAACTCTCTTCTAATATCTAAAGCTTCAGTAGCTGTTTGGGTATACTTGTCAATTTGATAAAGTTTCATTTCACCAGCCAATAATTTTTCAATGATTTCTTCCTTATCCATAATATCACTCTAGAAATAGCTTATTTTTAAAAACAGCATTTAAACCAATAGTTTTTAATTCTCATTAATTTAAAGTATTTGAATAAAATAAAATAAAAAATAAAAAAAGAAAGGAGAATTTATTCTCCACGAGCTTCCTTAATAAACTCTACAATTTCAGAAGGTTTGCTTGCCACTTTAACACCAGCAGCAGCTAAAGCTTCCATTTTACTTTTTGCAGTACCTGAATTGCCTGCAATGATTGCACCTGCGTGACCCATCCTTTTTCCAGGAGGTGCAGAAAGACCTGCAATATAAGCAACAACAGGTTTGGTGATGTTGTCCTTGATATATTCTGCTGCAGCCTCTTCAGCTCCGCCGCCGATTTCACCGATCAATACGATTTCAGTTGTTTCAGGGTCTTCTTCAAACATCTTCAAGACTTCAATATATGGAGTTCCGATAACTGGATCCCCTCCAATACCTACACAAGTGCTTTGTCCTATTTCTGCACGAGTCAATTGGCTTGCAATCTCATAGGTTAATGTACCGCTTCTTGAAATTACACCTACGCTTCCTTCAGAAAAGATATGGGTAGGCATAATACCTAGTTTTCCCACTTTAGGGGAGATAACTCCTGGAGTGTTAGGTCCAATGACAGTTACTCCCTTTTCCTTTGCATAAGCCATGATTTCCATAGTGTCATGAATAGGTATGTGTTCTGTAATAATAATTACCAAATCCAAATGCTCAATGGATTCAAATGCAGCATCCTTTGCAAAAGGAGCCGGTACAAATATGATTGATGCATTTACATCAACATTCTCTTTAGCCTCTTCAATAGAATCAAAAACAGGAACTCCACAAACTTCTTGACCACCTTTACCTGGAGTTACACCTGCTACAATGTTTGTGTTGTATTTCATCATTTGCTCGGTATGGAATTGTCCTTGTTTACCAGTGATTCCTTGTACCAAACATTTTGTATTTTCATTTAATATTATCATTTTATCACAATCGATTTTTAATAATTTTTTAATAATTTTTAATTTTAAAAATTTTAATTGTATAATTATTTTTAATTAATTTAAAGTAGATAATAATCTAAAAAATTATTAATCAATATTATATATAGCTTTTAAATATTAAATAGTTAATCATTTATTTAAAAAAATAGTATAGAAATAATGGAATTAAAGGTGTGATTTATATATTAATATAATTACCACACAAACGTACAACAGTAAATGCTGAAATAAAACCGATTATTCCACCTCCTAGAATGTCAACAGGATAGTGGACTCCTCCATATAGCACTACAAATGATAAAATCAACAAATATATGGCTGAAAGAGCTAATAATTCATGTTTATATTTATCCGCAGTCAATAAAATTACTGAAAGCACAGTCATTGAAATGCCAAAATGGCCTGAGGGAAAGGAATAAAAGCCATTGTCATGAACAGTTAATCTTATACCTTCTAATGCTATGAAAGGCCTGATGCTAGGATAAAAACTTTTGGATATCATTATAAAGACAATTGAAAGACAATATGCAGCAAAACATAAGCATGCTATTTTAAATATCCTATCTTTTTTCAATATCTTGGATCCTATTAAAACCAATAAAATCAAGGCAAAAATCACTCTTACATCAGTGATTGAATATATTATAGGAACTATCTTATCCAAAATCGGATTTTGCAATCCATTATTAATAAAATATAACAAATCAATTTGTATGTTTCCCAAAATATCACTTCTCATAAAATTAATTTTTTTAATTAAATTTTAATATATAATTTTTGTACAATTTTAAAGCATGAAAATGAGAAAAAATCAGAAAAAAAAATTTTAATAAAGAATACTCTAATATAGGCATTATTATATTAATACTTCCTTAAAAAACTTTAAATTAATTGCACCTAAAATTAATTAAAATTACACTTAACCTAAAATTCTTGTTTTGTTTTCAAATGGTATAGATAAATCAATCATATTTCCATTCATTATTGCAGTTACAGATACCAATACACTACCTGGAAGCACATTGCAAGGGGTGTGTTTTCTTACAAGATAAGTGTTTTTATTACCTAAAGCTGCACCAATCATTGCACTTGCAACTACAGCAACCTGTTCCAATTCATTGACTGAAACCACTACAACAGGATCATCTGTAGCGCTTGTAGATACATATCCTACTCCGGGAATGTCTTTTCTAGTACCTATCCTATCGCTTATTCCAGTTACAGCTTTCATTCCAGTTGCTGCATCAATGGCAGAATTAGCAACATCTGCGACAAATCCTTCTCCACCGTAAGTGTCAAAGGCCATGACGATTGCATCTTGATAGACTGCTTCCTCAAGATTTGCTTCCGCATAGGAGATTCCCTCCCCACCTTCATCCGGATCTTGTGAAATCCCATCCAAGTCACCAGTATGCTCTGCATTATCCCTTAATATTTCTACAATGCCTGCATTGATTGTTTCCAAAAGCTCATCTTCAACAAAAGCGGTGACAACCACATCATCACCAGTGACATTTGTTAAAGCCGCTTTTCTTGCTCCCAATTCCAAAAGCTTAGGAATATCATTTTCTATATTCTTAACCAATGAATCGGAAACAGAAACATCATTGCTTGAAATATCTGCACCAATAGCTACTACTTTCATAATATCAATTATATCTTTTGATTTTATAGTTAATAATTTTAATTATTATTTTTAGATACCTAGACCAATGCAATTCCTGAATTCGTGAAAAAAAAT
>JADLKP010000370.1 GCA_016838945.1 Methanobrevibacter sp. | reverse complement strand
AGTTGCAGTTGATGAAATTGTTTATGTTGGTAACACTACCAGTTTCATTATTGTTGTAACTAACACTGGTGACTGCAACTTGTCTGAAGTTGTCGTTACTGATGTTGACTACAGTGCAGGTTTAGAATATGCTGATAAGTATGATAACAGTAGTCGTGAATGGACTTATGATAACGGTAAATGGACTTTAGTCGGTGATCTTGAAGTTGGTCAATCTGCAGAGTTTACAGTTTACTTCAATGTACTTGCTAATGGTACTTTAGTAAATAACGTAACTGCTGTTTCCAACTTAACTAACGAGACCAACAGTTCCAATAATACTACTGCTTACTTACCTAATATGACTGTTCAAAAAATCGCTGTCGATGAGATTGTATATGTCGGTAATACTACCAGCTTTATAGTTGTTGTTACCAACACTGGTGACTGTAACTTGTCTGATGTTGTTGTTACTGATGTTGATTTCAGTCAAGGTTTAGAATTCAATGGTGTTTGGACTGACGGTAGCCGTGAGTGGACTTACGATGGTAATAATCATTGGACTTTAGTTGGTGACCTTAATGTAGGTCAATCTGCAGAGTTCACTGTTTACTTTAATGTAACCGCTACTGGTGTTTTAGTAAACAATGTTACTGCTGTTTCCAATTTAACCAATGAGACCAACAGTACTAATAACACTACTGCATACGGACCTAACATGACTGTTCAGAAAATCACTGTCGATGAGATTGTATACGTCGGTAATACCACTAGCTTCATTATTGTTGTCACTAACACTGGTGACTGTAACTTGTCTGATGTTGTTGTTACTGATGTTGATTACAGTGCAGGCTTAGAATATGCTGATAAGTATGATAACGGTAGTAGATTATGGAATTACCTTGGAAATGGTAAATGGGCTTTAGTTGGTGACCTTGAAGTTGGCCAATCTGCTGATTTCCTTGTTTACTTCAATGTACTTGCTAACGGTACTTTAGTAAACAATGTATCTGCTACTTCCAA
>JADLKP010000003.1 GCA_016838945.1 Methanobrevibacter sp. | reverse complement strand
TATATTTAATATTATTTTATTAATTTCTCATTTTGAGCATTTTTTTTCATATATTTAATATTATTTTATTATTTCTCATTTTGAGCATTTTTATTGATTTTTAGCTAATTTAAAATGCAAGCAATCACTTGCTTTCGGAAATCTATTTATATATCCATTATTAAACTAATAATAAACATATAAATTGTGATTTTTATGAAAGGGATGAATTTAATATTGATTGCCACATTTTTCATTTGCGTTGTTTTTTTAGCTCCTGCATGTGCTGCAGAGTTAAATCACGACAGCAATATCTCTATGGATGATAGTGTCATTGTAGATGATTCTATTCCTAGCGATATTCCTATAGATGGTGGCAGCGCTGTTGATGATGTTATTCCTAGCGACATACCTAGCGACAACAATGGGTCTGATAATGGAGAATTGCCATTTAATGATAACGGATCTGATGATGCTAATAATTTACCTATTGATGATGTCGTTCCTAGCGATGTTCCTAGTGATGATAACGGGTCTGAGAGTGATAGGCCTATTAATGAAGATATTTCTAGTGATGATAGTGTTCCTGCAGATGATGCTATCCCTAGTGATGTACCTATCTCTGGAATCATCGACAACAATAGTGCATTAATCGATAATAATTCTAATGTTTATAAAAATACAGATTCAATGGATTGCAGTGATGGAAATAATGATGACACTGCTAATTACTCTAAACTTCAATCATATGATTTATATGATGGATCTTATGCTTTAGACGATTCCTTCAACAAATTGCCTTTTGATAAAGTAAAGGACTATCAAAAAATACTTTTCAATAACTATTATGTTAGAATCTCTTTGATTGAATCTGAAGACATATTTAAACATTTGAAGAATAATTCAGTCTTTGATGTGAAAAGAACAATAGATTTAATAGAATCTGATTCAAGTGTTGGTCATATGAATAAGGGAAATCATGGCTTATCTTTAGATGTTAGCACATTAAACACAGACGATGATTTATCAAGAGTCAACTTAAACGATTCTATTTTTGCGGGACTGTCAATAGCTGACAGTATGGGCAATAAAACACTAGTCAAGGATTTAACTCCTGAAAATTGTCCAAACTTATTTTATTTTTCAAGCGACAAAACCTTTAAGAAAGTTTTAAAAACCCACTTTTTTAAAGTAAGGGATATTTGATTTTTATTAAATGTAACATTTGCTGAATAAATACATGTCAATATTTTGATGATTTTAATTTCACTTTAAGTGTGATGTCGAATTCTTGATGGTTTTTGATGATTTTAATTTCACTTTATGTGCAATGTCAAAATCTTGATCATGTTTATTTTGCTTAAAAGCTTATGATAACATTTTGCAATATGTTTTAATTTTTCTAAACGATTTGATAAGATTTTATGATATGCTTATCATGTAAAAGCTTATGATAAGGTTTATAACCTGCTTATCATGCTAAAATAGGAAATATATAAATTTGATATGGCTTATCCTTTGTAAAAAGATGGCAATAAAAACATTTTGCAATTAAAAAAAAGAATATTTTTTGCTTTATATTCATTTTAGAATTGTGTTAAACAATCGGATTTTATCCGATGGCATTAATTTAGCTTTGAGGAAAAATTACTTGTTTAAATGAATTTATACAAATAAAAACTAAATTAAACACTATATTAAAGGTGATACAATGAAAGGATTAGCTGTAAAAGTTGCTTGTCTATTTATTATTGCTATGTACTGTTTAGCACCTTTAAGTGCTGTTGATCTAAATCCAGAACATAACAATACTAAATATATTAGCCACGACACTGACAGTGACATTAAAGTGAAAGATGTTAATGTCACTGATAGCAATAAGGACCAAAAGACTAAGAATGCTGATGGCGCTCAAAGTGGTGACATCAAAGATAAGGACACACAAAGACCAAGTAATGACGAAAATGAAAAATTGGATACAGCAAGCCCTGGATTAAGCATTAAAGTTAATGATGTCAAGATTGGTGAAAAGCCAACTGTAGAAATCAATGCTAAAAAATCATTCAGCGGCAATGTTTACGTCAATGTAGTGGGATACACCTTGCCACAAAAGGTATCTGTTAAAAACGGTTATGGAAAAATAACTTTAAGCAAAGCTTTGCCTGAAGGAAAATACACTGTTAAAGCTGTATATTACGGCAGTTTATGCTACAAAGCGGAAATTAAAACTACAAGCTTTAAGGTTAACAGAATGGATCCTGCTTTAAGCATTGATGTACCTGATGTCAATGTCGGTGAAAAAGCTACTGGAATTATCACTGGTGATAAGGAATTAAGTGGCTATGTCACTGTTTACTTGAAAGGTTCTTCTCAATATCAAAAGGTTCTTATTAAAAACGGTTATGGAAAAGTGACTTTTAATGGCTTATCTTCTGGTGAATATAGTGCTGCTGTAAAGTATGCTGGTGATAAGAAATTCGCTCCAGGCGAAGCTTCCACCACCTTTAAAGTTGGCAGAGAAGACCCTGCTTTAGACATTCATGTTGGAGATGTCAAAAAAGGCCAAAATGCTGTTGCAGAAATCAGTGCTGATAAGCATTTCACTGGCCACGTTAGTCTTTATGTGAAAGGCTCTCCTGTTTCTTATAATGTCTTAGTCAAAAACGGCTATGCTAAAGTGTCATTGGGTGTTTTAGCTCCTGGTGAACACAGAGCTACAGTCAAGTATGCTGGTGATAAGAAATTTGCACCAAGTGAAGCTTCAACTACCTTTAATGTTGGTAGAGAAGATGCAGCTTTAAGAATTGATGTTAATGATATTAACGTTGGTGAAAAAGCTGTTGCAGAAATCAGTGCTGATAAGCATTTCAGCGGTTACGTTTCAGTTTACTTGAATGGTAATCCTATGCCTCAAAAAGTGCTTGTTAAAAATGGGCATGGTAAAACTACCTTTAACAGATTAGCTGCTGGAAAGTACTCTGCTACTGTCAAGTTTAATGGTGATGATAAGTTTGCTCCAGGTGAGACTTCAACTGTATTCAATGTTAAGAAAATTGATCCTGCTTTAAGCATTGACATTAAAGATGTTGCAGCGGGCCAAAAGGCTGTTGCAGACATCACTGCTAAAAAATCTTTCACTGGCTATGTCAGCGTATACTTGAATGGTAATCCTATGCCTCAAAAAGTGCTTGTTAAAAATGGGCATGCTAAAGTGTCATTAGGAGTTTTAGCTCCTGGTGAGCATAGGGCTACTGTCAAGTATGCTGGTGACGATAAGTTTGCTCCATATGAGACTTCAACTATCTTCAATGTTAACAGATATGATCCTGCTTTAAGCATTGATGTTAAAGACATTAATGTAGGAGAAAAGGCAACTGCAGAGATTACCGCTAAAAAGTCTTTCAGCGGTTACGTTTCTGTTTATGTGAAAGGCAACCCTATGCCTCAAAAGGTTCTTGTAAAGAACGGGTATGGAAAGACCACATTCAGTGGCTTAGCTGCTGGAAAGTACTCTGCTACTGTCAAGTTTAATGGTGACGATAAGTTTGTTCCATATGAGACTTCAACCGTCTTCAATGTTAAGAAAATTAATCCTGCTTTAAGCATTGATGTTAAAGACATCAATGTTGGTCAAAAGGCTGTTGCAGATATCACTGCCAAAAAGTCTTTCAGCGGTTATGTCAGCGTTTATGTGAAAGGAAACCCTATGCCTCAAAAAGTGCTTGTTAAAAAGGGGCATGCTAAAGCTACCTTTAACAGATTAGCTGCTGGAAAGTACTCTGCTACTGTAAAGTATGCTGGTGACGATAAGTTCACCCCAGGTGAAACTTCCACTGTCTTCAATGTAAACAGATACGATTCTTTCTTAAGAATCGATGTAGATGACATCACTTATGGCGAAAAGGCTGTTGCAGATATCACTGCCAAAAAGTCTTTCAGCGGTTATGTCAGCGTTTATGTGAAAGGCAATCCTATGCCTCAAAAGGTCTTTGTCAAAAACGGCCATGCTAAGGCATCACTCGGAAACTTAAACCCTGGTGTGCATAAGGCAACTGTCAAGTTCATTGGAGATGATAAGTTCAATCCTGTTGAAACTTCAAGCATCTTCCATGTCAAAAAGGCAGATCCTGCTTTAAGCATTAATGTTGAAGATATTAACGTAGGCGATAAGGCTACCGTTGAAATTACCGGAAATAAGGTATTCAGCGGTTATGTCAGCGTTTATGTGAAAGGCAACCCTATGCCTCAAAAGGTGCTTGTTAAGAACGGATATGGAAAAACCACATTTGAAGGTTTAGCTGCTGGTGAATACAGCGCTACTGTAAAATTCATCGGTGACAAGAAGTTCACTCCTTACGAAACTTCCACAATCTTCAATGTAAACAAGATCAATCCTAACTTTAGCATTAAAGTTGATAACGTAACTGAAGGCCAAAAGCCTGTTGCTGTCATCAATGCTAATGAAACCTTAAACGGTGAAGCTAATGTAAAATTGAACAATTCCAATGCTGTTTACCCATTAACCATTGTAGATGGTTCTGGAAATGTTACCATTAGCGATGATATAGCTCCTGGCGACTATCTTGCTACCGTCACATTCAACGGTGACGATACCTTTAATGCAGATGAAAGCTCTGTAAGCTTCAATGTTGCAAAAGCTCCTGAGCCAGCAGATCCTAAATTAAGCATAAAGGTCAAAAGCATTAGCTATGGTGAAAAGGCCACTGTCTCCATTGGCACTGATGCTGGATTCAGCGGAAATGTTGGTGTAGACATTGGCGGTAAGCATATTGAGGTAAAGGTTGTTAACGGTAAAGGAAGTGCACAAGTTTCCGGCCTTGCTGCTGGAACCTACACTGCAAAAGCAACTTTCAAGCAAACCGATAAATACAATGCTAGCACAAAAAGCACAAAATTCACTGTAAAGAAAGTCAATGTAAAATTAACTGCAAAAGCTAAAACCTTTAAGTACTTCCAAAAAACCAAAAACTATGCTGTAACATTAAAAGACAATAATGGAAAAGCATTGAAAGGTAAAAAAGTTACTTTAAAGGTCAACGGCAAAACATACAGTGCTAAAACAAACGCTAAAGGTGTAGCAACTTTCAAACTTACTAAATTAAGCAAAGTTGGAACCAAAAATGCAGTTATCTCCTATGCTGGAGACAAAACCTTCAACAAAGTAAGCAAAAAAGCTAAGATAACTGTTAAGTTTGATACTGTTTCCCAAGGAAGCAAAAACAGGCTCTTCGTCAAAAAGATTCAAAGGGCTTTGAAAAAGCACCATTTCTACATAAGGTACAATGGCCACCACTTATTAGTGGACGGATGGTTCTTCAAGTACACTAAATGGGCTGTCAAAAAGTTCCAAAAAGCTCATAATTTAAAAGTCAGTGGAAAAGTTGACTACAGAACAGCTTTAAAACTTAAAATTATATAAAAAAGAGTTTAATTTTAAACTCTTTACTTTTTTTATTTTTTTTAATAAATTTAATTAGCTATTTTTAAATTTTCAATCAATAAATAGTTCACATGTCTTTTTTTAAATTATCTTATACTTGAAGTTTTTCAGCATAACTTTTTTTATTATTTCAGGATTTATTCTACAAAACATTTTTTATATTAAATAAAACAAATATTCCCATATGAAATCAAGCCAAATGAAAGTCTCTGGCATTGGTGAAAAAGGCCTTATTGAAAGAATCATAGAAAGGTCTAAAACCTGTTCTGTCAATGGAGAGGATTTTAATAGTGATTCCAGTTTTGCCACATCAATAGGAGACGATTCTGCACTTACAAACATAGATCTAAAGGAAAACAGCTATTTGGTCTCATCATCTGACATGCTGATTCAGTCAAGCCATTTTCCACCTGAAATGAGCTATTTTCAGATGGGATACAAATCAGTTGTAGTCAATGTAAGCGATCTTGCAAGCATGGGTGCAGACAATATTGGCTTTCTATTGAACATAGCCATTCCTAAGGACACACTCCTAGATGATTTTGATGATTTGATATGCGGTGTAATCAGGGCCTGTGATGATTATCATATTCCGCTGATTGGTGGAGATACAAACGAGGCAAATGAAATAATTATTTCAGGCACAGCCATTGGCGAGGTCGATAAGGATAAGGTCTTGATGAAATATGGATTCAAGGAAGGGGATTTGGTATGCTTGACAGGTGGTCTTGGTCTAGCAGCACTTGGATTTGAGCTCTTGAACATGAAGCAGCTACTCAAAAACAACCTCTTTGAAATGGTTGACCTTCAAGATAAGATCAATAGTGCCTATGAAATTGATTCAACACTTTGTGATATGGCCCTTTTCAAGGCATTGAAGCCAGAAGCGAAGCATGTTGAAGGCCATATTCTAAGGGACCTCAACACCGGTGAAAACAGAATCACTGCAACAGACATTACAGATGGCCTTGCCAGTGAATTCTATGAAATATTGAATTCAGACAAGAGACAATATCAATTTGAAAATGGCGATAAGAAAATCAGCACCCATTCAGACAGTTCATATTCAAAAGGAATTAGAATCTATGAAGACAAGCTGCCTGTAGAAGATGAGTTCAAGGAAATATCAAATGCCTTAGGACTCGATTATCTTGATCTTTTCCTCCATGTAGGAGAGGATTTTGAATTTTTATTTACAATAAACAGGGAACTTGAAGACCAATTGGAAAATGAGTTGGACTTTTATGTAATAGGTGAAATCATAGAAAAAAATACAGTTGAAATAGTACTCTCAAATGGCACAATTGAAAAAATAAGCTCAAAGGGTTACCAGCATCTAAAATAAGTGGTTTATTGTATTTCCTTTTAGATTTTTAGAATTTAATGCTTATTGGAGTGTTTTTTATGAAAGAATCAAGTTTTTACACAAAATTATATCAAAAGAATGAGGACAAAAAACTGGTTCAATGCAATCTATGTGGAAGAGAGTGTAAAATAGCTGAAGATGATTTAGGATTCTGCAACACTCAAAAGAACATAGATGGTAAATTATTTTCACTTAATTATCGAAGAATAGCTTCTTCTCACATAGACCCTATAGAAAAGAAGCCTCTCTATCACTTTTTGCCAGGGTCATCAACATACTCGATTGGTGGTTTTGGGTGTAACTTCTCTTGTTTGAACTGTCAGAACTATATGCTATCTATGAATTCTTATGAAGAATACAACTCAAGTAAAATACTGCCAGAAACCATCGTTAAAAATGCCATTAATGACAATTGCCTATCGATTTCTTGGACATATAATGAACCTACGCTATACTTTGACTTCGCCCGAGAAACTTCTTTGATTTCACGCAAGAAAAATCTCAGGAATGTATACATCAGCAATGGCTATATGAGTGAGGAGTCATTGGCTGAAACATTGAATTTCATTGATGCATTCAATATAGACTTGAAGTTCATGAGTGATGATCTCTATAGGAAAATATGCGGCGGCAAGTTGGATATCGTGCTTGACAACCTCAAGGCAATCTATGAAAGCGGTTCCCATCTGGAGATAACAACTCTTCTCATCAATGACTTGAACACTGATGAAGGTCATATCAGGTCAATCTGCAATTTTATTTTAGAAGAGTTGGGTCCTGAAGTTCCTCTTCACTTTTCAAGATTCTTCCCAATGCATAAGATGAATGACAAAAGCCCAACTGATATTGACTACTTGATTAGGGCAAAGGAAATAGCTATTGACATGGGAGTGGAATATGTCTATTTGGGCAATATGCCAGCGGACAACAATACCTATTGCCCTAACTGCGGTGAGCTATTGATAGCTAGAGAGAGGTATTGCAACAGTGATAAAAATAGAATAAGGGATGGCCATTGTAGCAATTGTGGCCATAAACTGAATTTCGTTTTAAGATAGCCTTTTTCTCATGCACCTGATACCTTTTCAAGATAAGGTATTTTGCTCATGATCCAAATTATTCCCCAACTTGTAAACAGGACCAAAACTATCATCAGGGAAGACCATTTTATAGGGTTATGTTTCAATATGTCTATTGAACCAAACACTATGTCCTTATAGAATATGTAAACCAAGGGATGGACAAAATAAATTCCAAAACTGCATTTACTTAGGGAATTAATCAGCATGCCTAATTTTCCATTCTTAATTTTCATAAAGAGGGAATCCTCATCATCCTCATTGGCTTCTTCAAAATACCTGAATGACAGGAATATGCTTGATGAGAGTAATAGTGTTATAAAAGTAAAATAGTTTACACTTGAAATTTCATTTGATGCAATGCTTAAATTAGTCAAATCTATTAGGAAATAGATGAATGACAATATAAACAAAACTGAAGAAACCAAAAGCACTGTTTTGTTGCTGAGTTTTAGTTTACCTATATTCGTAAAGTCGGTCTTTGCCAAGTAGTAACCCAATATTCCATATCCTGCGAAAGATATATAATAATACACGAATGATTTGTAAGGACTTAAGTTGATTAAATCGAATGGTATGACAATTAAGCAGTATATGGTGAAAATGAATACCAACAGATCGATTATTTTTTTCTTCTTTTCCTCTTCAAAAGGCTTCAATATCTTATTCATTATAAACAAGATTAGATATACAGTTAAAATCATCCATATGAACCAAAAGATACGTCCCTTTTGGAATCCTTTGGTAAATCCCAATATTGATTTAATGACATATTCCATTGAGAAGGAGTCAATCACGTTTGCATTAATGCCCAAATTAATCAGTATGTATGAGAAAAGGACCAGAACAATTGCCCAGAAGATATAAGGTATAAAGATTCTATTGAATTTCTTCTTTATGAAGTTTGATAAGGAATAATCTTTATTGACCAGCAAGGCATCACTTATCATAACAAAGATTGGGATGCAAAATTGCCTTAATTGATTTAAAGTTAACAAAAAGACCCAATCAAAATTATATATGGAAATAACATTAATTTTTGTGATGAAATTGGCAGTCATATGGCATGTTATAATCCCAAATATTGCCAAAGCTCTCAAAGCATCATAATAGAAAATCCTCTTTTTATTCATGTTATTCCATAAGTGTTTTTAATTGTTATTTTTTATTGGGTGTTGTCCTACATATTTTTTTCTATTTTTTTACATTTATTTTATTAGTTTTTTCATTTTTTTTAGGATTTTTTCTATTTTTTTACATTTATTTTATTAGTTTTTTCATTTTTTTTCTATTTTTTTTATTAATTTTTTGATACATCGATTAGGATACCCTTTTGGCCGATATATTCTCCCATACCGTTAATAGCTATTTTTTTCAACCCTACGCTACTATAATCTATCTTTTCAATAGAGTAATCCTCTCCTTCTATAAGTATTTTATCTCCATCCTTAACGGTTAAATGGTCTTCATCAAGTTTTGTTTTGGTTTTCTTTATGTTTTTCTTGATTTCAAAATTAACGAATTTGGTTCCATGGTATATGCCCAGTCCCTTTATTTCGCACTTGGCAGTACCAATGGATAGGTTGTCATGATATTTTACTTCAAAATCAAGGCCTTTAATAAGTTTTTTACCATCAAAGCTTACTTTAATCTTTGGAATTCCTATTGCTTTACCGGTATATGGGCGATCTTCAACTCCTTCCACTATTGCATCGTTGATGTCATGTTTTCCAGCCCTTTCGCTGAATATGTTTGTATCATAAACATATCCTATGAATCTTTCGGTATTCTTTCCATCATGGAATTCAACTATATCCTTGTACTTTTCAATGTTTTCCTGGCTATGAATTCCATAATAATTATCTGAAATCAATTCAGTCAGGCTTTCATAATCATATGCGATGTCTGCAAAAGAATTATCCTCATTTAATTTTAAATCTATACCTAGATTTTCAAGACACATTTCCTTTTCCATCCAAGCGAAAATTACATTGGCTCCTCTATAGAATGCATCGTATGAGATTGAGGAGTAATCTGTTATTAGCAAACGGGTATTTTTTAATAATTCATCATAACTGTATTCGGCTGGCATATATTTGTCCAAATCGGTTTCTCCAAAGATTGCATTCACTAAAGGGTGAGGAATGAACACTATCTTATCTTTTAAATCATCAGGCACACTTTCTATGATGTTTTTTGAAAAATTATAGTATGTTGAGTTTAGAGTGTCATCTCTTATGGTTGAATATTCGAAGTTTCTTGAGGTTGGCATGATGAGGATCTTATCTGCATCTTCATTTTGTATGGAATGGTCGAATTTTGGAAGTCCGCATTTAATCAAATCTTCCCTATCGAAATTTCCATCCTCTATAAAATGATTCGCCTCAGTTTCAGAGGAAACAACCACATAAGAATTATCACCGAATCCTCCACCTTTTTCAAAGTCCCATCTACCTTTCAAGGAATAGGCATACATGACTCCATGCTGTAGGAAGATGTAGTAATAATCTTTCCAGTACTGCCTTTTACGTGTCAATGCATTATATGTTGTCAAGTCAATCACATGGTTTATTGATTCTGTAGTAATGAATGCCTTAGCATTAAAGTACTCATAGTAATGTTTTTTGGAATATTTTTCAATCAGGTTCTTCCTATACTTTTCAGGAACTTTATTTTGAAATTCGCTGTCTTTACTGAGTATAAAATAGACGTTTTCCCAGCCATCGTCTATCAATCTTTCATAAACATATTTGGCACTTTCTTCGTATTTTCCGCAAAACTTTTCATATAGCAATATTGAAGGAGTGTTTTTTCCTTTCTTTGAATCGGCCATATATTCCTTATAAGCTGACCTTATCTTTTTTTGCTCTTCAATATCATCTGTCACATTTATTTCCCTATATGCCAATGATAAAAATCCCTTCCAGGTTTCATACAGGAATATGCTGTGGTTTTCAAAGTAGATCAAATCACTGTAATATAGGTTATGGTCTCTACGTTCATCGTAAATGCCTAACTTTTTGAAAAGCTTGTTTTTCCCCCTCTTATAGGTACTTCTCATAGAAAGGAATTTCTTTTTATAGCTGAATCCATTTTCATCAATGTATTCAATATATACTCCAGCGGAACGGCCAGAAATGTTTATGCTGTTGTATGGTATTTCCACCAGGTATCTGTTTTCGGATTTTTTTGTAAAATCGTAATTATTGTAACCCAAATTGACATGGTATTTTCTTAAGTCATAATTTTGGAATTTTTTGCTTAAAACGGCAAACTCTATAATGACCTTGTCTTCCTTCATGGATATGGATAGGGCCTTAGGTTGAAAATCAAATATTCTATTGTAGACATTTTGATTAGCCTTTAATACAACATTAGGTTTCCCATTTTTAAAAAGAGCATTATATTCTTTACTTTTCCTAACGGAAAAACCTTTCTCCAATTCATATTCCTTATAATCAATTGAATTCACTTCATCCATTCTATCATCACTGAAATTTTATTTATTTAACGGATTAATTCTTTTAATCATTATTTTCTTTCTTTTTTCCTTGATTTGATATAAAGCATTAATTTCTATTTCTTATTAACTCAATTATGGTTTTAGATGCTATTCCCTTATCAAATTCATTATACTTTTTTTGGAAATCATCATACTTTTGACCATATTTTAGTTCATAATCATCCACTTTTAGTTTTTTGATTTCTTCAATGAGTTTTTCTGTACTTTTAACAATAGGTCCTGGAACCTCTTCAAACATATCGAAATAGAAATCCCTCAAGCTGTCTTTGTAATGCTCCAAGTCATATGCGAAAAACATCATAGGCCTTCTAAGTATGGCATAGTCAAACATTACAGAGGAATAGTCTGTAATTAAAACATCGGAAATCAAATACAGTTCCTGAATGTCCCACTCTGCATCACATTCTATTATAAAGTCATCATATTTTTTCCAGTCTATGTTTTCCTTGACAAGATAGTGATATTTAACGAAAAGGGCATATTCATCGGATAATGCCTCTTTCATGGCATCGAAATCCATTTCGGTTGCAAACTTATATTCTCCCTTTTGATAGTATTCATTGTCTCTCCAAGTTGGCGCATAAAGAATTAGTTTCTTGTCCTTTGGAACATTGAATTTGCTTTTGATTTTATCTATATGATCTGCATTGTTGTTATTTATCAAAATGTCATTGCGGGGGTATCCGATTTCAAGCATTTCTCCATTAAAGGCAAATGCCCTTTTGAATATCTCGCTTGAATAGCTATTTTGTGAAATCAGATATTGCCAGTCGGCACTGTTTTTAATAAATTCATCATGGTACTTTTCAATGTTCTGGTTTCCACTCATGTCTATGTAATCCATATCAAGTCCCAGTTTCTTAAGAGGAGTGCCGTGCCATGTTTGAATGTATTTTGTCTTCTTATTTTTCTTGAGATAGTAAAGGTGTCTGGAATCAAATACCCAGGCACCACTTACAATAGCATAGTATAAAAACTTGAAATAGGATCTTTTAACCTTGATTCCATTTCCAGGTATTTTTTGTTTTTCCGGATGCATGAAGACCCATACACACTTAAGTTCATTCTCTAAGCCTTGATTTAGGATTTCTTCATAAACATATCTCGGATTTCCAGTATAATTACGGCCATTACTAGATTCAAAGAGGATAATATTGTCTTTTGGACTAAGAACATGAGTTCCTATGTAGTATAATGCTCGTGCACTATATTTGGCACAAGTTAGTATTATGTATTTTAAGTCTTTGATTAAAGTTTTCTTATCCATTCTATCCTCTCTTTTTTTAATAAATTTTTCTGAATTTTAATCAGATTCAAATAATTTTTTAGTTTATTTTTCTCGGTCTGGTCAAATATTTAATACTTTTTTAATTTATTAATGTGCACCACTTATTCCTTTTAAATAAGGGATTTTACTTAAAACATATATTATAAGCCAACTGAAGAATACAACTACAATCCATACCAAAGGCATTATGACAGGTTTTGCACTGTAAATAGGGAATATGTTGTTGCTTACCCATCTTATTCCATAGATTACGAAATAGTGGACCAGATACATACCATAGCTGCAGATGCTTAATGAATATATTATTTTAGACATGAATGTATCCTTGAAAAATGAATAGATCTTGTTTCTGAAAGTGCCTTTATGTTTTGAACAATATTTGGCATAGTATTCAATCATCAGGAATACGCCGGTTGCTTGAAGTGCAACAACAAGGGTTTCATAGTGATAGTATTTCAATGCACCAGCACTGAAAGTTCCAATTTTGTAATGGGTTAGGGTAAAGTGTAAATTTATGAGCGTAAAGACTATAAACAATATCAGGCCTAGCCATATCATATGCTTGTCACTTAATTTGAATTCCTTATTGGTTAAATAATAACCCAGTATGACAAATCCTACATAACCTGCGAAATAGCTTAATTCCAATGCATGGAATGGGTATAATCCGAATGTATTCAAAGTAATGGTGATTAGCCACAATACCAGTAAATATTCAACTCCTTTCATTTTATATTCTCTGATAAATGAGTTGATTATAGGCAGGAACAAATAAACCCCTATCAACATATAAATGAACCAGTACTGTCTGTCAAGGAACAATGTCAGATAAGGTGTTGGATCGTTGTTGACTATCATTTTATAGACAGGAAGAAGCAAGGCCCAAAATATGAATGGAATCAAAATTCTTGTAAATCTTCTCTTTAGGAAGTCTGGCAGGTCATATTCTCTGTTCAATAGCAGTGAACCGCTTATCATTAAAAACAATGGAACTCCCATAACTCCCAAATCAATAAATACTCCTACAGATAACCAACCTAATGATCCTGATGGACGAATTTGGCAAAATTCTCTTATTATATGGCATAATATAACCAATATGATGGCCAAAGCCCTAACTTCATCTAGATAGAATATTCTGTCTCTGCCGTCAATGTTTTTTATCATATTTCTACCTTTTTGGATTATTTGGATATTTTTCAATATCGATTAGCCTTCAAGTTCCTTGACGAGAAATTGGGCATTTTCCCAATCGGTGTGATCATCTATTTCAGTCCATTTGAGTCCATTTGTCAATACGAAATCAATGGTCTTAATAAGACTTAAATCCTTATATGCAAAATCATAGTAATTTTGAGGGTCCTCTTCAATCAATCCCTCTAAAATTCTATTGAATTCTGCAACATCATCAGCCTTAACTTTAGAAACACCAATAAATTCCCCTGTTGAAGATGGGATGTCCAGTCCTTTTCCAATTGAATTTATTTTACCGTTAGCTATTGTTTTATCTTCATTGAAGGATTCATCATCAATAATCAATTTAAATGATTCTTCATTCAGTTCCTTAAAGTTATCGATTATCATTCCAGTATTGATGGATTTAGCCAATCTTTTTATGATTTCAGGGTCAACTACATTATCTCCATTAACTAAAATGAAGTCATCCAAATCATTTTCCTCTATATATTTGCTTGCAAGATAAGTTGATACGGAAGTGTTGGTGACATCATACTTTTCGTTAATGACGGCCATTATTTCAATGTCATACTTTTCCTCCAATTCAGGACATAAATCAATGACCTTGTCTCTGTTATATCCTACAACTACTATGAATTTACTTATTCCTGCATCAATGCAGTTTTTAATCATTCTTTCAACTAAAGTCATGTCGTTAATTTTCAGTAAAGCCTTTGGAATGTCTTTTGTAAGTGGCATTAATCTTATACCCATTCCAGCAGCCAATATCACACCAATCATTTTATTCCTCTTTTTAAGTAATTTTTAGTAATTATTATTTTTTTTTCAATGTTTTAAGATTCAGTCATACACTTATTTTTAGTAATTATTTAGTGTTTTAAGATCCAATCATAAACACGCTTGCAATTGTTTTTATCAGTATATTTAAAGAATCCATCAACCTTTTCAATATATTCCTCTTCCATTTTACAATCGTTATCAATATATTCAATGGCTTTATCAATCAATTCATCTTCATCTTTTTCAATGGCACCAAAAGTACTTTTATCGTCATCAATTAAGGAATCTCCTTCAAAGTGGTAATCATTTCCATATTGATAATAGATTATTGGCTTTTTAAGGTATGCGAAATCAAAATTGACAGATGAATAATCAGTAATCATTAAGGCAGATTCACATAAGATATCATGGAATCTTCTATATGTATCAACTTCCACATTGTCAGTATTGAACAAATGCAAAAATTTCATTGAATTTGGATGAGGCTTGAAAACAATTTTATAACCCTTTTCATTGGCAGATTCAATCAATCTCTCATCATTCAATAAATTATTCCATCTCATAAAGTATTCAGAACTTAAAAAGTCTTCTTCATCTCTGATTCCCTTTCTCCAAGTAGGTATGACTACTATTTCCTTTTTAAGGTTTTCATTTGTCAAATTGTCAAATCTTGGAAAACCCAATTCCTGAATGATTTCCTCATCATAATTGTATGTTTTGACAAAGGCCTCCTGATCCAAGTCTGAAACTGTCAATATGAGTGAAAAGTTAATGTCATACTTTCTAAGCCAACTTCGCATATCATACTTACCGACACCATGCTGCAGGAAATAAACAGGTGGAGAGGAAATGCCCTGAACCAATTTTAGATTTAGGTCTGCAAAGGGATTCAAATGATTTTTATAACCCTGTGAAGAGATTACCTTTTCTGTAAACATGTAGATAAATTTATGTTTAACTGAACCAAAACTAAGAATTTTCTTTCCATATTCCTTTTTAAGCTTTTTAAATTCTTTGCAATCCTTTTCCAATGCGAAATATTTTGAAATTCCATCATTTTGATCTGCAGCATATCTGAATAAATGCTCTCCATTGTCTCCTGTGTTGTCTCTTCTATCCATAAATAAATAGATTTTTTTGTTTTTCATTATTGGCCTGGACAGCAAGTACAATAATCTGTAGGAAATTGACCTTACCCAGTATTTAGGTCTTTTGATAAGCATGGATTTTATAGATGTCAATTCATAACGCAAGGCCTTTTTAGCACTATATGGCATTATAAGGAAAGAGTTGTTAACAGCAGCCAATAATTGTGAATTTCTAATGTAGTAATGGCTGAATCTTGATATTTCTGCAAATTTCCTGAATGTGATATTGTTTTTCATAAGCACCTTATTGCCATCTTCATCAAGAATCATATGGAAATTGATTTTTGTTTCTCCTTTTTTGTCAATAGGTATCTTGAATTCAAAACCATAGTCAAATCTCCAGTCAATACCTAGCAATCTTCTTGTTTCACGAGGGGTTTTAGGATATTCAACATATTTTCCAATAAACCTTTCTTTTTTACCTTTATGAACTTTAATTGCTTCTATACTTAAAACATCCTTTTTGCAAGAGCTGACATAATTTCCACATAGGTTTAAAAATCCATCTTTAAGTTCTATAATGTCAAAGAATATTCTATGTTTTTCAAGTCTATTGATTGTATAATTACCTGTTTTCAAGCAAGTGAAGTTTTCTTCATCTTTTTCAATACGGAAATCCCTTCTATTTTTTAAGTAAACCAGGAAATCACCGAAATAATCTATTTTTGGACCGATTATTTGGGGGTGTGTAAGAATGTCTTCATCAATGTAATCCAAAACATCGTATAGGATTTCCCAAAATTCATCAATTTCTTCCTTTGATAAAATTTCAGGTAAATCAGCTATGGATTCAAATGACTTTAGACTGTATGTAATTATGCCTTGTATGAATTTAGGAACAGCACCATCTTTTTCTAATGCATAATCGATAAGTTCCCTTAAACATTTTAATCTGTAGACAAAAAATTTCTTTCTGCCCTTTGCAGTGTTTGTCAATGAGTTTTCATTGCCTCTTCTAAAGAAGTATGCTGCATCTTTAACCAAGCCTATTTTCTTGGTTTCAAGCAGAAGCTTATTGATGAATATCAAATCTTCATTGTAGGATAATTCTTCATTGAATCTTAAATCTCCTATGGAATCAGCTTTAATAAAGGAAGAACTTACAGATGCCTGAATAGCTTCATAGTTTTTATTCAAGTCTATTGCTCTTGAATCCTCTTCCAAATTGAATTTATAGTTTAGTTCATGATTGTATTCACTGAAAAAGAGTATAGGTATGGCAATAACATCAATGTCTTCATTGTTTTCAAAGAATTTGTTCACAGCCTTTAAAGCATTGGATGATAATTTATCGTCACTGTCGAGAAAGTTGATGTATTCTCCTTTAGCAAGTTCCATACCATAGTTTCTTGCTGCACCCACTCCCTTGTTTTCTAGAGAATAAACTTTGATGCGATTGTCCTTTTCTTCATATGCCTTTAATATGCTTAGGGAATTGTCTGTAGAGCCATCATCTATACAGATTATTTCAATATCCTTAAATGTTTGGTTTATGATGCTGTCTAAACATTCCTTAAGATATTTTCCAGAATTATAAACAGGAATGACTATTGAAAATTTAACCATATAATTTCTCCTTTCTTTAACTCTAACTTTATTCTATTTTTTCCCATAAGCTGTTAAAAGCTATTGTTGGTTTTATCTGCCTAACGATAACATCATAAACGAAATTGACTGTAACGCTTTCAATATTGTTTTTGTCGCAAATGTCCTTTATTGCCATAATTGAATTTTTACCTTCAAAGACTATTCCACTTGCCTTTTCATCAACTATAAGTCTTTGACCGTATAGCATACCAAGTGTATGATTTCTACTTTCCAGAGATGTTGAAGTCATTACCAGATCTCCAAATCCACAATACTCTCCGGCAGTGGATTCCTGGCCTCCAATTTTTCCTAGGATATTTTTTGTCTCGTCAAAGCCTTTTGTCAAAACAGCAAATCTTGCATTTTCATTGATATTCATTCCTTCACAGATACCATTAGCTATTGCATTGATGTTTTTAACGACACCGCAAATTTCAAGGCCGATGACATCATCGATGATTTTTACCTTAAACTGTGGAGTTGCCAATACGGATTTAACTCTTTTAGAATTTTCACTGCTTTTTGATGCAATGTTTGAAACTGTTGCAAGGTTCAATACTATTTCAGATGCAAAATTAGGTCCAGACAATGCTACATAGTTATCATCAAAGTATTCCTCTATGATTTTACCCATGCTTTTCAATGAAGGATATTCTATTCCCTTTGCAGTTGTAACAAGGATCACATCATCTTTAACCAATCCTTTTAGACTTTCTAGGCATGTTCTAAAGGCAGATGATGGTATTGCTAAAAATATGATAGTGCAATCTTTCAAATCATTCAAGTCAGTAGTTGCAATTATATTGTCCTTCAATTTTGTATTGGGATAGTACTCGCTGTTGTATCCGGTTTCATTTATCGCATCTTTTATCTCCTCTCTCCTTAGATGCAAATAAACCTCTTCAACATTTTCAGAAATTGTTTGAGCTAGGGCAGTTCCTAAACTTCCAGCTCCTATAACACCTACTTTTTCCATTATTTCACCTAATAAATATCACAAGGTTCACATATACATTAATTAGAAATATAATTTTCACTAAAACTAACAATTTAACAATTAATTTAAACATTATTTATTCACTAAAACTAACTCTTTCGAATTTTTCAGGCTCTAAAATTGATTTGGTAGCATCCACACCAACTTTAGTGGTTGTTCCATCAATTTCAGAAGCTTTTGGATCTAAAGAGGAACCTCTTGCTTTAGGCACGATAATTATATCATCATCACCTTTAACTCTTGTGGCTATTGCATATTCAATATCCTGTGGGTCGAAAATGTTCACATCTTCATCTACAACCACCACATGCTTTAATGATGGATGTGCAGCAAGTGCAGCCATAATTATGTTTTTTCCATCTCCTTCAGTCTGCTTTTTAACTGAAACAGCTGCATGTAACCAACAGCAGCCTCCTTCTGTTAGCACTACATTCTGTACGGTAGGAACGGTATTTTTCACTGCAGAGAATATTCTTGGTTCCTGTGGCATACCTTGAAGCAATTTATGCTCGAATCCTGCAGGCAAGATTGCATGGTACATTGGATTTTCCTTTTTAATGTACATCTTGCTTAATTTTATTACAGGTTCCTCTCTCACATAATCATAAGTGTCGGTCAAGTCTACAAATGGACCTTCAGGAGCGGTTTCATCTATTAGGATTTTTCCTTCGAAGATTATGTCGGCCTCTGGAACTTTAATACCATTTTTACAGCTTACAAGTTCAAGGTTTCCATCTTTGAATCTGTTTGCAACTTCCATCTCATCAGCATCTATTGGTATTGAAGTTGTACAAGCAAGAAGAATGGAAGGTTCCATACCAATAGCTATTGAAATGTCCAAGTCTTTGCCCATATCCTTTGCCTTTTGGAAATAGGTATAAAGGTTTCTTGGCACGATACGAATAGCCAATTTGTTCTTTTCAAGAACCAGCATTCTATGAATTGAAGCGTTTTGAATACCTGTTTCAGGATCTTTAGCGAATACAACTCCTGCAGTTATATATGCTCCCCCATCACGTTTATAATGAGTTAGAATAGGGATTTTACCTAAATCCACTCTTTTGCTATTGTATTCATCCTTCAAGTCAATGAATTTTGTGACTGGGGTAGGATTGTTCATTCCATCAATAATTTTATAAAGTATCTCATCAACCTGACAACCGAGGGATTGAGCTATTTTCTCTCTGGTATTGCATATTCCAGACACTACAGGAATATCGTATCCTTTCACATTATTTAACATTACAGTTTCCTTTGGGTATTCACGAAGTATTTTTGCAGCTTCATATTCTGCATCTACCTCTTTATCAATTTGAATCACATTAATAATATCTTTAGTCATAAAACCACTCATCATTTTATTTGTCATTATTCTTATAGGAGATTTTTATAATTGTTATAAATCCGCATTTTTGTATTTAATCCATTTTAGGTTTCCTTCAATGTTTTTATTGGATATTCCAAGGATTTCACCTGCAACAATTGCTGCATTTCTTCCATTATCGATTCCAACTGTTCCTACAGGTACTCCTGGAGGCATGTTTGCCATTGTAAGTAGAGCATCTTGGCCCTCTAATTTCTTAGAGCATGGAACTCCTATTACAGGCTTTTCGGTAAGGGCAACAACAGATCCTGCTACAAGAGCAGATAATCCACTGATAGCTATGAATAACTTTGCATTGTTTCTTTTGCTCATGTAAGATTCAAAGTCCTTAGCATGTCTTATTGGAGAAATATAATCAAGTTTGTAGTCTATCTGCATTCTTTCAAGTAATATGGCCACATTTTTAGCTATTTCCATATCTGAATAGCTTCCTGCAAGTATCATTACATCAGGTGTATCATCCAATTCCTCAAATTCGATTTTTTCATAATTTTCTTCAGCTAAAAAGTCTTTTTGGAAAAATTCACCTTCAATGCTTTCTATAATTTCCTTTTCCCCTTTTTCAACTTTTTTCTGATATTCAACACGAAGGTCTGATATTCTTTCTGCAACAGCTTCGTCATAACTTGCGATGATTTGCCCTGCAAGTATTGCAGCATTATCTCCTCTATTGATTCCAACGGTAGTTACAGCTGTAGGGAAGGGCATTTGCACACATGCATATAATGCATCAAGACCACCAACTGCACCATCAACAGGAACCCCAATAACTGGTCTGTGGGTGTATGCAGCTATTGCACCAGGTAGGTGAGCTGCCAATCCTGCAATTCCTATGAATACTTCTACACCTTCTTTTGTTGCATCTATAACCAATTTTTTAACTTTGTCATGGGTTCTATGTGCTGATGCAACTTTTATACTATATGAAATTTGGAGCTTTTCCAATATTTTAATAGCTTTCATTGCTATGTCCTTATCAGATCCGCTTCCAAGAATTATCATTACTTTTGGAATCATTTAATCCTCCCAATCCCCTTTAATTATTTTTAGCCTTTTTAATTATGAGATTTTTTATAAAATTTAAAATTTTAATATGTTCTTTTTGCTTAAACTTTTTTTACAAAAGTTCATTTACAAAAGTTTACAATATGTTTTAATATTTATTGATACTATTATATAATATTTAATAAAAAAGGACGTTTTTCTTTAATTCCATTTCTTTTAAAAAAGGATTGATTTTTAAATCTTATTGAAATTCAACAATATTTAAATAATAATCTAATTAAATCTATAAATAGTATAGATTTTTAATTTATATGTTAATCATTCAATTTAAGAACTATTTGGGATTTATATGACTAAAATATCAGTTATCATACCTGTGTACAATTGTGAAGAATATATTGAAGAATCAGTTATGAGCATTTTAAATCAAAGTTTTAAGGATATTGAAGTTATTGCCATTGATGATGGTTCCAGTGACAATACCTTAAATATTTTAAGAGAAATGGAGTCTTCAGATTCCCGCCTTTGCGTTTATAGTCAGGAAAATCAAGGATCAAGCATTGCAAGAAACAAAGCTATGGATATGGCTTCAGGGGATTATATTTACTTTTTTGATGCAGATGACTATTTAGTTGAAGATGGATTGGAAAAAGCTTTCTCCAATGCAATAGGCAACGATTCAGACATTGTTCTTTTTAGATACGAGCAGTATAGGGATGATAAATTCTTTGAATATATAGACCTTGATATGGAAAAACAGTTCCCCAATGAGGATTATAACAATTTTACGTTTAATGTCTATGATTATAAGAAAATCGCTTTTAAAGGTCCATTTGCACCTTGGTACAAATTATACAGGAGAGAATTTTTAGATAGCAAGGATTATTTTTCATTTCCTGAAAATTTAAATCATAATGATGTTCCATTTCATGTTAAGACAATCCTTAAGGCCTCTAAAATATCATTTGTTCCAGAATATCTATACCATTATAGAACAGACAATCCAAATTCCATTTCAAACAAGCGTTTGAAAAGGTATAAAGACATTTTTTATATAATCGATATTATAGAGGACTTTTTAAAGGAAGAGGGTTTGTTTGAGGAATTTAAAAAGGAATTTGATTATTTTGTAATAAACAGGGTCACTTATGAAATACGTGACAGGCCTGAAGAATACTTTGATTTAGCCAAGGAAAGATTAACTGGCATAGACTTAAATAATGATTTGCTTGCTAAAAATGTCAGGTTCAAGGCCGAAACCATTTTAAATTCAGATTCTCTTGAAGCTTATAATTATAAAATGGAAATTTATGAATTGGAGAAAAAGGTAAATAGCTTATCCAAGAAAAACAAGGATTTAAGCAATGAAAACAAGAAGCTTAAAAAGGACTTGGATAAGGCTAAAGATAAGAATAAAGAAATCTTAAACTCTAAGTCTTGGAAAATTACTAAGCCTCTTAGGAAATTAAAATAATAGTTCAGGTGAAAAATGTCATTAAAGAATTCAATTTTATCTAAAAGTAATCAATATAATTATTACAAAGATAAGACAAGCCAATTAAAGAAGGAAAATAAGAAATTAAAGGATGAGATTAATGAATTGTCTCCTGAATTGGAAAAGGGAATCAGTGTAGTCATTCCTAGTTATAAAGGAGAAAATCATATTCTTCCTATTTTGAATTCTTTAGAAAAGCAAACTCTATCAAAAGACCTGTTTGAAGTAATATTTGTTGTAAATGGTGTAATGGATTCCACAATGGACATATTAACAGATTTCACCAAAAACAATCAAGACATGAACATTACATTAACTTATACCAATGAGGCTGGAGTGTGCAATGCAAGAAATATTGGAAAAAGAATAGCTAAAAGGGAATATATTGGTTTTCTCGATGATGATGACTTCATCAGTGAAAAATATTTGGAGGTTCTTTATAATCATATAGGGCCAAATAGGGTTGTAATGTCTAATTTTATAGATATTGATGAGGAAACCGGTGAAGAGATTGAGTCTTTTCTTGTTCCTTTTGACATGAATGATTCTGGAGTGGTTGAAGGTGCTCCATCCATCATGGCGGATCTTTGCATTATAACCACTGCCAAAATTCTTCCTACAATGGCTGTTAAGGCAACGGACTTCAATCCAAATATCAATAATGGTGTGGATGTTTCTTATTATGCCAGGCTATATCCTAAGCATCATTTTGAGTTTTATTTTGTAGACAAATCAGAAGAGGCCATTTACTATAGGATTAGAAGGTCAGGTTCAATTTCAAGACAGGAATATTCTTTCCAATTCAATGTATTGGATCGTTTAAAAGTCATGGATGATATTAATGAAAGTTATTTAAATGTCAAAAAGAGTGATAAGGAATATAAAAAGTTTTTAAGAATCCTGATGAGAGGCCAATCAGGATTCATGCAGAGATATTTGAGGGAATATCCTGAGGAACGTGAGAAGGTCATTGAAGAGGTAAAAAAACATAATTTTGAATATTTCCCTTATGAAAGAATTGAAAAATAGATCATTTTCATTAAAAGATAGAAGTGATAATTTAGCTAGAAAGAATGAAGAATAATTATAAGTATTTATTTGGACAGGGGTTTTATGAGTAAAAAGGATGAAAATAAAAAAGGTGCAGAGGATTTGGTCATAGCTGCCAAGTTTCCACCTGTAACCAGTACAAGTGGAATTGTATTTGCCAAAAGAATACTAAATGATAAAAAAGATATAGATTTAGTCCAAGGACAGTTTAAAGGAGCCTTGGATGAAGAATTCAATCAAGTCTTAGAGGATTTGATAGACAATAGAATCATCATTGACATGAATCCCTATTCAGATTCTGTAGACAATTCGGAGAAGTTTAGAAAAGATGGAATGAAAGCTATTGACTCTTTAAATAAGGAATATAAAACATTAAAAACCCGCTGCTTCCCTACAACCAATCATTTTTTAGCATTCGAATATAAGATGAATCACCCAGAAACCACTTGGATTGCCGAATTTTCAGATCCTATCCGTGTAAATCTTGAAAACAAGAGAAGGGGAAAATCTGAGTCTTACCATTATAAAAATGAGGAATTCTTAAATCAAGTAAATAGCAAAATCCAAGAGTTGAATGAAGCCAACAATAAAAATTTTCCCTTAATTAAAAAAGGAGAAACCGTTTATTTCATTGCAGAATATTTGGCTTACCTTTTTGCAGATAAGATAATCTTTACAAATCCAAATCAGCAAGAAATCATGTTGTCAGGCTTTCCTTATGACATTGAGGGTTTTGTTTTGGAAAAGTCCGAAATAAAAATCCATCCTACCCTATCTGAAGAGTATTATCATATAAAGGAAACAGACTATGAAGTTGATGATGAATGCATTAATCTAGGTTATTTTGGCACTTATCTAGCCAAGAGAAACTTTGAAACCTTATTCTATTCTATGGAATCTTTAGATGATGATTTAAAACATAAAGTAAAGCTTCATTTATTCATATCAGATGATGAAGACGGTGGAAACCTAAAAAATGTCATTAAAAATTTGGATATTCACAAAGACATAATAATTAATGATAAGGTTCCGCTTTTTGAATTCTTAAACATTACTACAAAATTAGATGTCTTGATTGTAAATGATTCATTAACTAAAAGCTATTTTGAAAAAAATCCATTTCTCCCTTCCAAATATTCCGATTATTTGGGAAGCGGCAATGACATCTGGGCTATTTGTGAAGAGAATAGTGTTTTGGATAACCTTGATATAAAATACAAGTCCTATATTGATGATTATAAATCTACCAAAGAGACATTGCATAAGATAATTGAAGATAAATTCAATGTTAAGGCAATAGATCTAAGCTTAGAAGAGGAATTGATAGAGGAAAACAATTATCTAAAGTCAAGAGTGAATTACTTGAATCAGATAATGCCTAAAAATGATGCAAAGGCAAAAGATAATCAGATTGATAAATTGAAAAGGGAAAATGCTAAACTGAAAAGGAAGAATAGTGAAATATTGAATTCCAATAGCTGGAAATTGACTAAAGTATTTAGAAAGTCTAAAAAACCAAGCAAAAAAATTAAGGTTCTTATTAGCAAATTAAAGTCATTTAAAATTATTATTTAAAAAAGAATTATAAAATCATTTAAAGTTAAAAATTATAAAAAAATTTTAATTAAAGATGTGTTAATATGGATTGTGGTTTTAAGTTTTCTGTTATAATGCCTATTTATAATACTGAAGAATATCTTGAGGTGGCAATAGAGTCTATTATAAATCAGGATATAGGCTTTAGTGAAAATGTTAAACTTATTTTGATAGATGATGGAAGCAAAGATAATTCTTTTGAAATTTGTCAAAGATATAAGGAAAAGTATCCAGATAATATAGTTGCCATAAGCAAAGAAAATGGTGGACAAGGTTCAGCCCGTAATTTAGGCTTGGAATATGTGGATTCAGAATATATCACATTCTTGGATAGTGATGATAAGCTTTCTCTCAATACATTAAGTGCAGTTTATAACTACTTTTTAGAGCATGGGGAGCAAATTGACATTGTAAGTATTCCATTGGTATACTTCGATGCAATACAGGGAGATCATATATTGAATTATAAGTTTAAAACAGAGAGGATAGTGGACCTGGAGGAGAGTCCAAAATATCCACAACTTGCCATCAATTCATCCTTTATTAAAAGGGAAGCCTTTAAGGATTATAGGTTCAATACAAACTTGGTTACAGGTGAAGATTCAATTATTGTTAACAAGATACTTCTTGATAAGAAAAAAATTGCTTTTTTAAACAGAGCCAGATATTTCTATAGAAAAAGACAGGATGAATCTTCTACAGTTGATAATGCAAAATCCAAAAGGGAATTCTTTGTTCCTAGATTAAGGGATTATTTTAAAATGCTTATTGATTATTCCCTTGAAAAAGAAGGATTTGTACCAGATTTTATCCAATACCTTATCGCATATGACATACAATGGTACTACAATATATCAGACTTTCCTGAATTCCTCTCAAAAGATGAAATAAAGGATTTTTGGAAGTATTTTTATGAAATATTATCTTATATTGATGATGAGGTTATAAATGATAAGATAATTATTAAAAAGATTTATGTAAGGTCTTTTTTAATGTATATCAAGAATCATAGAGACTTTTATATTGATGTTGATGGGTTTGGCTCTGGATTGTTATCCCAACCAACTGTCAACTTGAAAACTGGTGATTTTACCATCAATGAATTGAATAAGCATAATTTATATTTTTACGATGTAATGATTCAAGATGGATTTTTAAAGGTTCATGGAAGCTTTACCAGTTCATGTAATTATGATACTTTAGCCATTGAAGCTACCCGTACACATGGAGATGGTTCTAAAGATGTTTTTAAGGCAGGAACTGATTTGGAAAAATCCCATGTCAGAAGAATATTCGGAATCGATTGGCATTACAGATACCATTTTTACTTTAATATACCTATGGTTGAGGAAGATTCTACAATTGCTTTCAATTTAATTTATGAAGAGGATTCCAATAGAATAGCCTTAAATAATCATATTAGATTTAAAGATGATACCATTTTATTTAATCATGTAAATCACTTGGTAAATGAAGAATATATTCTCATATTCAGTGATGATTCCTTCATAATCACTCCTTTTACTTTTGAAAAATATAATCAATTGAGAGAGGAATTGTATTCACGCATCCAAGACTTGATTGACCGCAATAAAGCTTTGGAAAGACAAAACAGACGACTAGAAAGGAAAAATGACGATCTAAAAGAGAGAAATATAAAATTAAAAGAGGCTTTAACTAAATCAAGAGCAAAAAATAAGGAAATTATAAATTCTACAAGTTGGAAAGTTACAGAGCCTCTTAGAAAATCTAAGCATTTGTTTGATAATTGAGATTAAATAATCATGGATAATTGTATTCTGGATCTGGAAAGGTCCACATCAAGTACTTTGACATCAATAATGTCCCCAACACTTACAAAATCCATAGGATGTTTAACGAATTGGCTATCAGTTATTTGAGACTTATGAACCATACCGTCCTGATGAACGCCAATATCTACAAATATGCCAAAGTCTACAATATTTCGGACAGTGCCACTTAAAACCATTCCCTCTTCTAGGTCTTCCATTGTCAAAACATCTTTTCTAAGAATTGGTTGAGGCATTTCATCCCTTGGGTCACGTCCAGGTTTTTTAAGTTCCTTTGCAATGTCCTTTAGAGTTATTTCCCCAATTTCTAATTCCTGAGCAAGGCTTTTAAATTCATCATCCGTTAATTCCAGGTCGGATTCTTTTATCTTTTTATTTTCCAAGTCTTCAAGTGAATATCCTAATGAAATTAAAAATGCAATTGTTGCATCATATGATTCAGGGTGGACAGTTGTATTGTCCAATGGATTATGACCTTTAACCTTCATGAATCCTGCACATTGTTCATAAGCCTTTGGACCTAGTTTGTTTACCTTTAAAAGTTCATCTCTTGTGTGGAACCTACCATTCTCCTCTCGGTACTTTACAATGTTTTTTGCTACTGTTTTACTTATTCCCGCTACATGCTCCATAAGTGATACTGAGGCGGTATTAGCATCCACTCCCACTTCATTCACCGATTTTTCAACAACATTGTCAAGTGATTCTCCAAGCTTCTTTTGGTTCATGTCATGTTGGTACTGTCCCACTCCAATGGATTTAGGGTCAATCTTCACTAGTTCTGCAAGAGGGTCCTGAAGACGTCTTGCAATTGAGATTGCACTTCTTTCACCTACATTGTAATCTGGGAATTCCTCACTTGCAAGTTCACTTGCAGAGTATACGCTTGCTCCAGCTTCATTGACGATTACATATTGGACATCAAGATCCTTAATGATTTCTGCAACGATAGCTTCTGATTCCCTTGAAGCTGTACCGTTTCCGATTGCAATGATATTTATGTCATATTTGAAGATCAAGTCACGGACAGTTGAACGGGTTTCAGATATCTTGTTTTGAGGTTCTGTTGGGAATACAAGTGCAGTTTCCAATACCTTACCATATTCGTCCACTACAGCAAGTTTGCATCCTGTTCTGAAAGCAGGGTCCCAGCCTAAAACAACCTTGTTTATGATTGGTGCCTGCATCAATAATTGCTCAAGGTTTTTAGAAAATAGTTTTATGGATTTATCCTCAGCCTTTTCAAAGAGCTGGTTTCTTAACTCCCTTTCGATAGCTGGTGCGATAAGTCTTTTATAGGAATCCTCTATCGCTTCGGTCAATGTCTCTTCAGTGTATTTGTTGTATATCGGTTGTGTTGGCTTTCCACCTTTATTAATCAATACATGTCTTCTAAGATAAGCTATTATGTCCTCTTCAGGAGTGCTTATCTTTATTTTCAGGAACTTTTCCTTCTCCCCACGATTGATTGCAAGTATCCTATGGCTTGCTATTTTAGACACTTCCTCACTATAGTCATAGTACATGTCATAGACAGATTCCTCATCCTTGCCCTTTGCTTCAGAGATAAGTTTCCCATCTTCATAGCTCAACTCACGAATAAGAGATCTGAAACTTGCATTGTCAGATATTATCTCAGCTATGATATCCTGTGCCCCTTGAATAGCCTCTTCAGTATCGTTGACTCTCAATTCCTCATCTATCTCTTCATTGTCTGAGGTAACATAGTCTTTAGCTATTTCTTCAATTGGAACTTCTATATCTTGTGCAAGGATAATGTTTGCAAGTTCTTCCAATCCCTTTTCCTTAGCTATTGTTGCACGGGTTCGCCTTTTTTGCTTATATGGCCTGTATAAGTCTTCAAGCTCAACAAGGGTCTTGGCTTCAAGAATGGATTTCCTTAGCTCTTCAGTCAATTTTCCCTGTTCTTCAATGGAATTTAAGATTGACTCCTTTTTCTCTTCAAGGTTTCTGAGATATTTCAATCTTGCATCAAATCTTCTAAGAATTTCATCATCAAGTGAGCCTGTCGCCTCTTTTCTGTATCTTGCAATGAATGGAATTGTATTTCCATCATCAATCAGCCTTATAACGCTTTCAGCTTGTGATGTTTTTATATTGAGTTCCTGTGATAATGTATCTGCTATCATCATTTTTTAACCTGTAGTAATCATTCATAAAATTATTTTTTTTTTATTCATTAAATTGTTTTTTATTCATTAAGTTATTTTTATTTGACTCATTATTTAAATTTAAGTTTCATATGATTTTTTGATTTTTATAGGTTTATTGTTACAGAATTGTTAAAATTTTTTGATTTTTATAGGTTTATTGTTACAGAATTATGAAAAACTTAAGATTTTTTAGATTAATTATTACGAAATTATGAAAAACTTAATAAGCAAATTTAATTAAATATATATTTAAGAAAACTTAGTTTATTTTAGTTTTCATATTTGAGGTGTTTTATGTTAAATAAACTTTTTAAATTGGATGAAAAAAATACTAATGCCAAAACTGAGCTTATTGCAGGTTTAACAACCTTCCTCGCTATGGCATATATTTTAGGGGTAAACCCAGCAATGCTTGCTGACGGTGGAATGCCTGCAACAGGTGTTTTCTTTGCTACCGCTGTTGCATCAGGTATTGCTTGTATTATAATGGGTCTTGTTGCTAACTGGCCTGTTGGACTTGCTCCAGGTATGGGGCTAAATGCATTGTTCACCTATACTATCATTTTAGGTATGGGCTGCAGTTGGAACGCTGCTTTGGCAGCTGTTGTATTGTCAAGTATAATCTTTTTAATCATTACCATTTCAGGATTAAGGGAAGCAATTCTTAACATCATTCCTATTGACTTGAAACTGGGTATTGGTGCAGCTATCGGTTTCTTCTTGGCCTTCCTTGGTTTAAAAGGTGCTGGAATTATCGTTGCTGACCCTTCCACTTTCGTAACTTTAGGTGCTATGACTTCCGCTCCTGCACTTCTTGCATTAATCGGTATCTTGATCACCTTGATTTTCTATGTGCAAAAAGTTCCAGGTGCTGTATTCTTTGGATTGATCATCACAGCTATTTTAGGTTTGATTTTTACAGTATTCGGATTCGGTGCTGGAGACCCACTTATGCCTAGCATACCTACTGAATTCATTTCATTCAGCTTTGACACCAGTTTGGTTGGTGGATTCCTGTCTGGATTTGGAGAGCTGTTCTCTAATATTCCAAACTTGATCATGATACTCTTCTCACTTGTATTCGTTACCTTCTTTGACACTACAGGTACCTTGCTCGGTATTGCAAACCAAGCAGGATACATCGATGAAAAAGGTGAAATTGAAGGTATTGAAAAAGCATTTTTAGTAGATGCATTAAGTGGAGTAATCGGTTCCATTTGCGGTACAAGTACCTTAACTGCATATGTGGAAAGTGCTACTGGTGTAGGTTCTGGCGGTAGAACCGGACTTGCTGCAATCGTAACTGGTATATTATTCTTATTATCTGTATTCTTTGCTCCTACTGTTCTTGCATTATTCACATCAACCGTAACCGCAGCTGCTCTTGTTATGGTCGGTGTATTGATGATCATGCAATTGAAAGATGTGCAATGGGACAGCTTGGTTGTAGCTTCATCTGTATTCATGACCATTATCATGATGGTTTTAACCTATTCCATTTCCCTTGGTATCGCATGGGGATTCGTAACTTACACTGTTGCAACCATTGCTACCGGTAAATACAAAGAAATAAGTTGGGGAATTTGGGTATTGGCTATTGTGTTCTTCTTATACCTGTTCTTCGGACTCTAGAGAGAACTTAAGGGTTAACCCAAATCAAAGACTTTAGTTAAAATCAATTGTTATCACATTATGTGATAACTAACTTTTTTATTTTCTTATTTTTTCTTTTTTATTTTCACATGTGACCTATTGCATTTTTTCTTTAACCCCCTCTATTTTTCATGATTATATCGCAATAATTCAATTTTCATTTTTCTTTAACTCTCTATATTTTTCATGATTATATCGCAATAATATAACAAAATTTATACATTCTTAAAACATAATAGTTATATTGTAATTTGTTAACATATTTAATATTGTAGAAATATGATTGGCTTTATTAGTTATATTGTAATTTGTTAACATATTTAATATTGTAGAAATATGATTGGCTTTATTAGCTATATTGTAAATTGTTAACATATTCAATATTGTACAATTATATTTGATTTTATATTTCCATGAGAACTTTAATGAGGTGAAAACTTGTCTTGGCTAATGGTGATTTTAGTATTTTTACTTGCATCAATCAAATCAACTAAAGATCCTAAAAAATCAGTTTCCATTGTTATTCCTGCATTTAATGAGGAAGCTACTGTTGCTCAGGTTGTAAGTGTTGCGCGCAAGCTCGATTATGTCGATGAGGTGATAGTAGTTGATGATGGGTCCAGTGATAGGACTGTAGAAGAGGCAGAAGGAGCAGGAGCTACTGTAATCAGCCATATTACCAATGAAGGTAAGGGTTCAGCAATCAAGACAGGATTCAAGAATTCCCATGGAGACATTGTAGCATTTATCGATGCAGACATTTCAAATTTCACATCAAGCAAAATAGATAAGATCATCAGGCCGATTTTAGAGGATAAGACTGATATAACAAAAACCAAATTTGCAAGGGAAAGCGGACGTGTAACAGAGCTTACAGCAAAGCCTCTTTTAAGTTTCTTCTTCCCTGAGCTTAATTATGAACAGCCTTTAAGCGGTCAATTTGCTGGTAAACGTTCTGCATTGAATAAGATTAAATTTGAAAAGGATTATGGTGTGGATGTTGGTATCGTACTTGATGCTGATGTTCATGGCATAAGCATTTTGGAAGTTGATATTGGAGATATTTCACATGACATGTCTCCTCTTGCCGATTTAAACAAAATGGCGAATGAAGTGGTCAGAACCATCATCGACAGGGCAGTGGATTACGGCCGTGTTACAATGATGGACACATTAGGAAACTATATCAGAATGGCCATTATGGGATTGTCCCTTATCATCTTAGGTCTTTTCATGATATTCTTTGTGCCATTCATACCATTGCTGATATCTGTCTTTGTAGCCTTTGTCGGAGTTGTGCTGACAATTCTCTACATAGTCAAAATCATTAAAAGATCAATACCTATCCTAAGGAAAAGCAATACACGGACCTCTTTGCAGTCCTTTGTAAAGATGCATTTCCCAGTGATCGTTTCAGGATTGATTCTGATTCTAATGCTTTCAACATTCTTATCCGCAGCTACCTTCAACGATGGAAGAATCTCAGTTGAGCTCACTTCCAGAAACTTTGTTTATGCTCCATCTGACGTTAATCAGCAGACCATTTCAGTTAGAGGCCCATATACCATTGACAGTGCTATTGAAAATGAGACAGACATATTAAGGATTCCTCAGGATGCATTAAGCACATTGGAAATGTCTGAGAATGATACGATGATCATTGATGGCAGGCAGTATTATGTAAATTCCACAAGAGAAGGGGATTCTGCAGATACCTTCAGGTTGCCGTCAAAAGCTAGACAAAGTTTAGGTTTGGATGAACGTGAAGTCATACCAAACAGCCGTATTGCTGAAATATTCCAAAGATCAGTAGTCAAGCACAATATTCAATTCAATAATCTAAGTGACGAATTGGAAGGATTTGTGGAATTCAGCATTAGTCCTAGATCCAAAAATGCCACTTTCTTCAACTTGACTTTGGATAACGAATCCATTTTGTCTTCAGTTGGAAACTTCAAATACAACTCAAGCTATTCAATCTTATATGATGGAAATGTGATTTGCACTTTCGATTATGATGATGTAGAGAAGGGAAGTATTGATTTCACTTATGGAGAAAAAGATGGGCGGATAGTATTTGAGGATAGAAACAGCACATCCATCAGAAACTATGTTTCCAATGACAAGGATGCATTCGTTCAGTTAACTTCACTTTAATGAATCGGTTCATGCTATAATTATTATTGGTTTCACAATAGTTTTTAATTATTATATTATGCATGCTATAATTATTATTGGTTTCACAATAGTTTTAAATTATTTATTTATAAGTATTACATTTATTTAGGGATTATAATGGAAATTACAGGAATTGTTACAACAGGTTTAGGAAAAGCTGCATATTTTTTAGGTCAGGACTTTTATAAGGACCAGTTCAGAGAGAAATGCGGGTTCACCCCATTTGCCGGAACTTTGAATCTTATTGTAGAAGAGGATAAGCTTGATGACATCAGACTGATGAAAAACAGCTGCAAGAATGTCATAAAGCCAGATCAAGGATTCGGTGCCGTAAGGTATATCAAAGCTCATCTCAATGATGAGATTGTTGGAGCAATCGTATTTCCAGACAAGACAACCCATGACGAAAATTATCTTGAGTTCATAGCAAAGGACAAATTGAGAGACAAATACAATTTTAATGATGGAGATGAGGTTCTTATAACCATTGACATTTAATGACTATTCTATTTTTTTAAGTTTTTTTATAAATAGCTGATTTTTATATTGAGGGGGGTAATATGAAAAAATGTGCAAAATGTGGAAAGGAAAATATTGACAAGGCCATTTATTGTGCTGAATGTGGATTCAAATTGGATTCAAGTTTGAATGATTCCATAGGTGCTTCAAGTGCTGACGCTTCTGCATCGTTTGGTTTCATAGGCACTTCAAGTGTTGACGCTTCTGCATCGCTCGGTTCTAATTCTAATGGCACAAATGCCAATCCTGATTCAAAAAGGAATGGCAGTATGAAGATGTGGTGCTGCTATGTGCCTTTAATTCTTTTCATTGGTTTTATTGTGGTTGCAGTTGTTTATCATGATGCTGGTGAAAGCTTTCCTATAAGCTATGGCCATACCTATGAATATTTTGATGTGGATGGGAATGGGAGATTATCCCTTGATGAGGCTTTGCAAGTAAATCCAAACATACCTGATTCAAACGTGACCAAATATTTCAATGAGGCGGATACGAATCATAATGGCTATCTGAAGGGCCATGAGTATGAACTGTTTTATGATGATTTAAAATTTTATAGGAAATATTACATTGATTCCAGTTCTTCCAGTTCAGGCAGTGACAAATTCAAATATTCCAGTTCATCCTCATCAAGCGGAGGCCATGATTACAGTTCAGGAAACTCCAAATCCACCAACAGTCTAGATGATCAAGAATATGATAGTGGCGAAGGCTATGTTTTGACCTGCCCATACTGCGGAAGCGAATCTGTCTATGAAACCGGAGGCCATTATAGATGCGCTGCATGCGGTTCCAATATCTACAATCCGGATGATCTGGAGTTGGGATATGGGGAAGGATATATGGAGTTGACAGCTCCAGTTACCATAACTATTAATTAATAAGTTTACATAAAATAATAATTACTTGAGAAAAGGGGATTTTATGTCAGGTTTAGAGGATAAGATTAATAGGTTCAATGAAATGAACATTATCAGCAGAATCATAGTTGGATGCTGTGCAGTTTGGATAGTTCTATTTATAATCAGTCTTATAGGCAATCTGGTTTTAGGAATTCCGTATGATTCCTATACAGAAGATACCAATACAAAATATGCTGATTTCACCCAATTGGATCTAAACGGCGATGGGGGATTAAGCTTTGATGAAGTTAAATCCTATGATCATACTTCAAAATACAGCATCAGTGAAAATGATCTCTATGAAATGTTTGTATATTGTGATAAAAACGATAATGGGCTGCTCATAGGTGGAGAATATGACCATTATGTTATAAAAGTAAAAGGATTCATCAATGATTTGAAAAATAAGGAGAAAAAGGCTCAAAGGGAAGCTCAAGAAAGGGCTAAAAAATCTTCATCTTCTTCATCTTCTTCATCAAATTCAAATCCATTTGCTTTAAGAAGCGGCAGTTCAAGTGATGGAGACGGAGCTGAAACCTGTCCATATTGTGGAAGTGAAGCAATATATGAATCCGGCGGAGTCTACAGATGTGGCGAATGTGGTGCAACCATCTCTAATCCGGATGACTTGAACTTGAATTATGAAGAAGGATATTATGAGTTGACATTGCCTTCGTTCTATTATTCTATGAATCTTGTTTGATTTATAGAATAATTTACTTTTTTTTAATTGTTTTTATTCGTGTTTTTCAATACTCTTCATTGATAGGTATTGATCAATTTTTATTCATATTTTTTCAGCAATTCCCTATAATTGCCTATTTGCAATTCAAGGCTTGTAATTGTAGCCTTATTGTCTTTTGCCATTTGCTTTGCAGATTCAATCATCTCTTCAATTGTCTTGTCCTGCTTTTCTATTATTGAATCCTTTTGGCTTAATAGATTGTCATAAGTCTTTGTTATTTTCTTCAATTGAAGCTCAAGGTTATCTGCATTGCTTTTGACTTGCTCCTTATAGTCATTGATCAGGCTTCTGAGGTAGTTGATTTGATCCTGCTTGTCATCAATGATTGCTACCTTCTCATTGATTTTCTTCTCTAAATCATCCATTTCCTTCATTCTTGACTTCTCATAGTTTATCTCGTTTTTCAACTTCAAGTCAAGCTTCTCCCTTTCAAACTTGTATTTGACAAGAGCATTGTTGAGCTTGCTTATTTTATCTTTCGCTTCATCCAATTTTTGACTGCATTCATCAATTTCAACAGCTTTCAATTCCAAGTCATTCCTTATGTCCTCTATCTTTTCATCCTTTAGGGACAATTCATATTCCAATTCCTGAATCTCTTCATTTTTGATTTCAAGCTCTTCTTTCAGTTTGCTTATTTCTTGAATGAGCTTTTTGTTGTTGGAATTTTTAGAATTGTTTCTGTTTCTTCTGTTGGAATTCTGCTTATTTGATGAATTGTCTGTCATTTTAAATCCTCTTAAATTAAAATAAAAATAGTAGTAAAAAATAGCTAAAAAAAGTAAAAAAAGTAAAATAATAGCTAAAAGCCATTATGATTTAAATTTATTTTGCATACTCGAATGCAGCCATTGCTTTGACAATCTTTGCATCATCTTGAGGTTTTGCCTGCAATTGCAATCCTACAGGAATGCCCTCAACTTCACCTGCTTTTACGCTAGCTGCTGGAATACCTGCCAAGTTAGCAATTACGGTAAGGACGTCGTATGCATACATTTCCATAGGTTCCAATTCTTCACCTAATTTGTGTGGCAATTTAGGAACGGTAGGCCCTACAATCAAGTCCACACCTTCCAACATCTTATTGATCTCATTTCTAATGAGGGACCTAGCTTGAAGTGCTTTCTGATAGTATTTGCCGCTGAATTCCTTTTGTGAAATGTATGAACCCATTTGGATTCTTCTAAGTACTTCTGCACCACATACCTCTTCGATTCTTGAACCGTATTTTCTTCCATCGTATTTTCTGGTTGCAGAGAAGAATTCAACATAGTTGATGAGGTAGTAGGTAGGTAAACAGATGTCGATGTGGTCGAAGCTTAATTCAACTACTTCAGCACCTAATTCCTCAAGCTTAGCTACAGATTCGTCAATGATTCCATTGATCTCATCGCTGGTGACTTCCTTGAATTCCTTACATGTAGCTATTTTCATGCCAGCCAATGGCTTTTCTTCCCCTTTAACTGATTCAGCTATTTCTGTAAAGTTAGGGGCATCCCATTTCAAGGTTGTGCATTCGGTTGGGTCATATCCGATGATGGTGTCAAGTGCAAGGGCGATTCCAGTGATGTCACGAGCCATAGGTCCGATTTGGTCTAAACTCATTGACAAGTCAAGCAAACCTTGTCTTGAAACTGCACCGTATGTAGGTTTCATACCAAGCACACCACAGTGGGAAGATGGGTTTCTGATTGATCCGCCTGTGTCAGAACCGATTGCAATGTCACACATATCTGCTGCCACTGCTGCTGCACTTCCTCCACTTGAACCTCCAGGGATTCTTCCAGGTGCAGCGGGGTTGTTTACCGCTCCATAGTATGAGGTTTCAGTTGAACTTCCTGCTGCAAACTCATCCATGTTGTTGATTCCGATGATGATTCCGTCCTCTGCCTTTATTTTCTTGACGACAGTTGCATCATAGCTTCCAATATAGTCTTCCAAGGTTTTGGATGCAGCGGAAATGATTAAGTCTTCCACATTAATGTTAGCTTTAATACCAAACACTAAACCTGCAAGAGCTCCGACCTCTTCTCCAGCTTTGATTTTAGCATCGATTTCTTCAGCTTTAGCAATAGCCTGTTCGGTATTTAATTCAAGAAAAGCGTTAATGTCTTCATTTTTTTCTTCAATTACTTTTAAATATGATTCTACATTTTCCTTTGCAGTAATTTCCTGATTTTTAATTGCATTTAATTTTTCAAGGATATTCATTAAAACACCTTTTTTCTCTTTCATGAATATTTGTAATTATGAGTAACAGTTTCTAGACTTCAACTGCCAGTTAGTAGTAACAGTCTGTTGTCATCAACTGTTAATAAATATAATTAATAAAAAATAGTAATTTTCATTATTTTTTATATAATATATTAACTTTATATTTCCATATTTAAATAATATTTGGTATATTTTGTAATTGGGATATATTTTCCATATTTAAATTATTTGGCATGTTTTGTAATTGGGATATATTTTCCATATTTAAATTATTTGGCATGTTTTGTAATTGGGATATATTTTCCATATTTAAATTATTTGGCATGTTTGTAATTGGGATGAACCCTTCTCATAATCTTTTTGAAGCTATCGCAACTTTTTTAAAGTCCAGCAATGGAAGCTCCAGTTTCAAATCTAAAACCTTTATCAATGCTTCAGCCCCAATTCTGCCATTAGGAAGATATTGGTAGGTTGATTGAGGAATGAATATGAATCCTCCGACCTTTACCCTATCAATAATGTTCAGCAATAGATTTGCCACTTCGTCATCCTTTTTATTGGTAATGCTTTTATTCAAATTGACAACTACGCAATCAAAATCGCCCTTCACATCCCTGATTTCTTCAGGCAATACTTGCATCAAGTCTACTTCATCAAAGATTTCATCTGTTACAAATAGGGTTAATCCATAAGCATGGATTTTATTTAAAATGCTTTTAAGGTCATTGTAGCTTTCATCTTCATCAAAGGATGTCTTTTTCTCTTCCCGATTGCTCAATACCAATTGAAATGCATACTTTTCTACATCACATAAAAAATCGAGGTCCTTTTGAAGGATGTAGGGATTCTCATGAGCTAAGTAAATTGTTCCTCCAGTTGTTTCCAAATCTTGTGTTTTGGTAAAGAATTGCGCCTGTTCGATAATGTCCATGCTGGTTTCACAATGGCTTTTCAGTCTATTGCTGATTTCAGCCATAGGGGCTGATTCGGCAGTGATGTCTTTTGGAACAACGATTGTCTTTATCGCACCATGTTCATACAATGTGTAGCCTTTATTCTTTTCGTAATTGAACTTCTCAGGATTCAAATAGGAATCAAGAGCACTGTCTGTTTCATGTTGGCCGGATATTTTATCTATAAATTTCGCTGACATATTCAAGCCGCATGGACGACAGTTGACTTCAATCAATACAGGGCCATTTTCATCTATCATGTATTCTCCATGAATAGGTCCGTATTTAATGCCTATGGCATTCGCCACATCATAAGCATATTCCACCAGATTCGCTTCACCAAGGCCTAATTCATTAACAGTTACTTGGTAATCATAAATTTGCCCACCTTCATTGGTTTTTCGCTTGGTATACTTCCACATAAGTGTTATGCGATGAACTCCATTGCAGGAAACTGTATTGACAATATATTCATCTCCGTCAATCCTCTCTTGGATTACAAATTCATTTACTTCGTCTCCATATATATTTACTTCATTGAAGAGTTCTTCAAGGGAATTTATCATATCTTCCTTATTTAAGCAAATCCTAACGCCAACAGAACCTGCACTGTAGACAGGCTTTACAACAACTTCCTTGAATCCGCATTCATCATAATAATCAATAGCCTCTTCAATTGAACGTATCACCTTTCCACGAATATGTCTAAGGCCCTTTTCAGCTATTCTTTCCTGCATCTTATCCTTAAGGGTCATTGCATCAAGATTTTCTATTGGATTGCATTTAAGGCTTAAGTCATTTGCCAATTTGGTTGCTAAAATCACTCCCTTTTCAGATCCTGCAATAACTAATAGAGGATCATATTTCATTACCATATCAAGAGTTTCTTCATAGGAACCTTTTTCATAAATAAGTTCAAAATCAGCCTCTATTTTTTTATAAGAGTCTTTAAGTAGCTTTTCATAAGCTTGATTTGCTTCCCCTTCTTCATTTTTTGTCTGCAATACTATAGGATTATAATTCCTATTAATAATGTCTTGAATAAAGTTTATTCCAGTAGAAACGCATTCAACAATTATAATATTCCTCATTGTCTTGCCCTCATATGTTTTTTCAATTTTGTCAGTTGGTAAATTAAAATTTTTTTGATCTTTCTATTTTGTTGTGATGATTTCTTGTTTTTTATCATATATGCTTATCTATCATGAAGTTCATTCTATTTTCCTTAATTTATACAATGCCTTTTTAGACCATTCAGCATCCATTAAAAATGCCCTGCCGATTCCAATCAAGTCGCAGTATTCCTCTTCAAGCAATCTTTCAGCATCCTTTGCCTTCTTCACTCCACCGGTGAGAATCACAGGAACATCACATGACTCCTTAGCTATTTTGCTAAGTTCCTTAAAGTATCCCGGCTCCTTGCTGACTGGACTTCTATATCTGCAGAGTCCACCGCTGATATCTATCAGGTCAACTCCATTTTCTATAAATGAATTTACAGCAATTGGAATGTCTTCAAGCTTTGATCCATCATCCAAATAGTCATAGGCACCTAAGCGAATGGCTATTATATAGTCTTCACCTACACGGTCACGGACTTCTCGGATTATTTCATTATGCAATCTGATTCTATTTTCAAGGTCTCCACCATATTCATCGGTTCTTTTGTTTGTGTAAGGTGAATAGAACTGGTTCAGGAAGTATCCATGTGCAGAGTGAATCTCCACACCATCGAAACCTGCCTTTTGAGTTCGCACAGCAGCTTCAATAAATGCATTCCTCACTTCATCCATATCTTCAGGAGTCATTTCATTTAAATTGAGCTTATCTTCACTCATTGATTCAAATCCCGCATGGCTTATCTGTGCAATTGCAAAGCTGCCTTGAGCATGTATGGCATCAGTAAGTTTCTTAAATCCATCAATCACGCTGTCATCTGCCATGGACAACTGCCTTTTGCTTGCAATTCCTTCAGGAGAGACATATGAATGCTCTACTATTATAAGCCCTGTTCCGTCTGCTCTCTTTTGGTAATAGTCAATCAATTCATCTGAAACCTTTCCTTCCTCACTGAGCTCTCTTGCCATAGGAGGCAATACGATACGATTGGAAAGAGTGATGTTTCTTATTTTTAGAGGTGAATCTATAATCATGTTTTCACTTTATTTATTATTTTTTAGGATATTTTGAGTTTCAATTTCCTTTGCAAAATTTATATTCTTCACTTTATTTATTATTTTTTAGGATATTTTGAGTTTCAATTTCCTTTGCAAAATTTATATTCTTCACTTTATT
>JADLKP010000119.1 GCA_016838945.1 Methanobrevibacter sp. | reverse complement strand
AAAATAAATGCATTTTATATTAATTTAAATTAAATAGGTCATTAATAATTTTAAGGGTAAATAAAAAAAGTTTATTTTAGATAAGCACAGAACTTATTTAATTGAATAGTATAAAAAATATAAAAAAAGTAAAGTGATGGGACATCAAGTATTTCAAATATTGTAATCATCAGGATTTTCCATGCATCCCATATAATATTCCTCACCATAATCAAATTTGAATTGTAATGAAAACCATGCATCCTTGTACTTATCCCTTAATTCCAGATATTCAATTAACATCAAATCGGATAACTTGTCATTTTCCTCATATGACAACCCCTCATTTAAGATGTAAGCATAAATGCAATCATCACCCTCTTCCAAATCCTCTTCAAAGGCAAGATATGTATTGGCATTAGGGAAATATTTCTTAATCAGTTTAGACAAGACATTGATTAATTCCACCATACCATCCATATCTGAAATAAAATCATTAATTTCCTTTGGATTGATTTGCCTATAGTACTCGCTTATTCTTCCATAAGGTAAATTGCTGGTTTGACACATATTTTTTAGCCTCGAATTATCCATTTCTATCCAATTCATTAAATCACCATTAATCAATCTTCTAAAACTTTAAATAACTCAAATATTTTATTAGCTTTAGATTTAGAATCATTCACACTATCTGCTTTAAAATTTTTTTTATAATCCGCCTTGATCCTATTGCTTTTTAAATCAAATAGATTAGTTCCTATTTGATATTCCATCTTATTTTGTGAAGCCTTAAAATATCCTATCAGTTTTTTATGAGGGCTTCTTTTACCTAATCTACTATTTGTCTTAGATTCAAAATAATCCCTACATTTTCAGTAACAGGCATAATAAAAACGACCTACTGCTGATCTTTGGTATTCTTCATTTTCACAATAGTCTTCCAAATGTTCTCCTACAGAATAGAATTTTTCTCCACCAAATGTCATCAAATCATCTCAGGTAAAAAATTCTAGAATTTTTATTTTTCTTAATTAAGACTTGTATGAGTATTTGTTTTAATCATATATAAATATTATAGTTTCATATGCATATTGAATTGATATTATTTCGTAAAATTAAAATTAGAGTTTAATAATGCTTTAAATTTTTATATATAGTTTACCATATATGTAAAAAAAAAAAATAGAGTTGATTTTAGATAGAAAATTTCTATAGATTTAATTAAAAATAGCGTTGATTATTATAATGGTTGATAAAATTGGATTAATTTAATTAATTATATGTTCATTTTAATTGAATATAGGTAAAAAATATAAAAAAAGTAAAATGATTATCTATATGAGAATATTAATTAATCATTATCCTGTTCATAATCGTAATCCCCATAGTCATAGTTGTCATCGAATGAATAGTATTCAGGTTCCTCTTCGAATCTTTTTCTGCTTACACATCCCTTTTTAGATCTCCTATGGTCCTTTTGCCACATAATATCACATCTTTTTAAGGCCTTATCTTTTTAGCATGCTGAATATTTCTTTCTATGCTTTTTGATTTGTAGTTATCAATCATGAAATCTATTTTCCCTTCCTTTTCCAATGAATTTGGAACACCGAGTAATGATGCCACTATATCAAAAATGCCATCATCCAAATTAGACAATTCATCTTTTAGCTCTTCTAATCTAAAAGTGGAAGTGACTTCCGCTTTAGGTTTAATGATTCTTGAATTTGGCTTAACCCTTTTTTCAGGAATTCTTACATACTCCACTTCATGATTTGATTCTTTTACTGATTCTTCAGTGTAACCGCAGCCATTGCATTTATGCCCATCCAAATATGGCAACATCATGCCATCGCACTCTGGACAAAAGGCCATCGGTTCAGTTTGAATTGCATTGGCATATACATATTCTTCAGAGCCAGTAGAATATCCTTCATAGCTCAATTCATTTTGCCTAGACTTGTTTCCTTTCTTTTCAGTCAACTTGTTTTCTCTATATAACCTTTCCATCTTATCATCAATTGACATAATACACCCTAAAAGTAATTGGGATTGGTTATATATAAAGATTATTCTTTTTCAAATGAGTTTAAGAATGGAATCAGGTATGTGAGTTCGATTGGATTGTAGGATTCCTTATGTGTTTGCTTGTCGTATACTACATCACATATTTCAAAGCTTAAATTGATTTCCTCATCTTGTTCCTTTCCAAAGCAGACCCAAGTGTTTAGTTCTACAAAGTAGTTTATTTGTGGGACTAATAGTTCGTCTTCTCCTTGGAATGTCATTTGGTTGTTTAGTTCGTTGAACTCTTTTACTGTTGTTTTTAGAGTTGATTTTGCGTATACATTGTCTAATTCTGTGTAATTGTTTTCATTTAGCCATAAGACGAATTGGAATGTAATATCGTCTAGTTCTAGTATTTCTTTGGTTTTTAAGTTTTTAGCTATTGCTACTTGCATATTATCACACTAATTTTATATTAAAATTTTCATTAAATTAAATTAGGAAAAAAATCAAAATTGTTTAATCTATCAAAATTTTGAGAATAAAATTCCATATTTTTACTATATTTGCCAAAGACCCCCTTATTTATATATTCTCCTTTTATTCTTATTATTGTGCTTTTTTTAGGGGAAATATTTGTAGTTTTTGACCTTATCACTCCAAATTTAAGATTATCATTTATCCGAATTTTAACTATCCTAAAATTTTTTATAGAGCAATCAATTAGTTTAATGTCAAATAAAGACCCTTCAGCAGAATTTGATTCTTTTAATTTTAAAATATTATTTCTATCTATTTCCACAATTTTATTAAATAAAATTATTTCAAAAATAATCTCTTTTACAATATAAAAATATGATTTTAAAGCTTTTTCATAATATTCAAATTCCTCATTTTTTGATTTTGATAACTCTATAAATTTTTTAAATTTATCTGAATCATGAAAGGAATCTCTTAAATTCAAAATTAAATCGAAAATATTATTATCTTCAGGAAAAAAATCATTAAAAATGTTTTTTAATTCAAGATTATCCCTATGACAGTTTTCATCATATTGATTAAAAATATGGGAATAAGGCAAATTAATTAATTGTATAACTTTATCATCATAATAATAATGATTTAAAACCCATAATATAAAATTTATTTTTAATGCCAAAGGAAAGCAATAATCTTTTATCATTTTTAAGATAGGCAATGCATTTTCAGGAAAACTCTTAAAAAAATATAATGAAGCTGCTAAAAAACTTTCAAATTGATTTTTATCTTCTAAAGAAAAATGAAAAAAATCATAATAAAACAAATTTCTATAATCTGCTAATGAATTTAGTCTTTCAAATTCCTCTTTAAATTCAGAAACCTCTTTTAATTCTAAAAAAGATTCACCAATTTCTTCCACTATATACATCATCCATAAACTTCCTTTTAATTTCTTCTTTTTCTTCTCTAAGATTATTTTCTTCAATAGATTCATTCACTATTTCTTCTACCAAACCTTTTATATTATCAAAATCAAAACCAGAAGGTTTATAATATTCAACTGAAAAAATTAATTCTTTATTTAAAATTTCGTTTAAAATTAAGTTGGGAAATTTTCGCATATTTATATCTAAAAATTTTTCGATTATATAAAAATAACGATTCTCATCTAATGAATTTTCACTAACCCATGGATTAATATAATATCTTGACAACATACTCAATAAATACAAAATTAAAAAATGAACTGTTATCTGAGAAAAATAAATGAAACGATTATCCTGATTTAATGAAGATATAAAAAATTCTTCACCCATAATATTTCTTATTACAATATCTCCTTTTTCGTAAGGTTTTTTATAACAACTCATATGATCTTTAGAAACATTAGGTGTAAAATAATATTTTTCAAAGTTAGGCAAATTATTAAAATAATTATTGATTAAATCTTCATTGTCAAAATAATCTCCTTGATAAAATAAATATACACCATTTTCATCTTTCACTCTATCTACTTTTATAGCCAAAGATTTTTTATTAAATATCATTTCATAATCATCTTTTAATTCTGGAATAAATGAAAATAAATCATCTAAATTAAAATCAAAAGACTTTATATAACTAATATCACTATTTTCTAAAACTTGATATAATTGCAAAAAAGTTCCTGTTACAGGATAAATTTTAAAATCAAGCAAATCTTCAGATTTGAATTTATGGACGTTTAAACCATGTCCTGTTGAATCATCTTGATAACATCTTTTTGCTAATATTAAAGCTTTCACTAAACATGATGCTCCATAATATAACAATGTAGGTTTAGTTAAGACAGATGCATCTCTAGAGGAAACATAATACTCTTTTGCTTGAGTAATATAATATTTCATCAAATATGCTCTCTTTTCAAACTTTTCACTATTATCAAACTTTTTACAATTTTTTTTAAAATAATTCAAACAAATATCAATATTTTCAAATTGTTTAAATTGGTTCCATAGTTCTTTATTGGGATTTTCTGTTAAAATAATTTCTTTTTCCATAATAATCATATTATTTATTTTTTCTTAAATAACTTGTAAAACTATCTGCATTTAACCATCTATTCCATTTTAACATCTTAGACCAAATCACATTACCTTCTTTTTCAGTAATTATTCCCTTTTCTAATGCCATTACCAAAATATCTCCAACAGTAATTCTTTCCAAATTATATTTTTCAACATAATGCATTACATCTTTTGTGTTATTGCTCGCTACAATACCATTATGTTTTTTTAGCATGAGAAATAACAGCAGCTTCTCCTTTTCCAATCGGTTTATCATTAAAATAATCCGAAGATAATTTCATGAAAAGAAGATAATCTTCCGTATCTGTATCAAATTTAACTATTTTAACAAACCCTTTCTCAATTAGATTGTCAACCCTATTTTTAAGAAATTGTATATGTGGCCTATCAAATTCTTCATAAACTTCAAAGGGGAGATAAATGCATTCAATTGTTCTTCTAAAATAGATGTATCATCTATTACAATAAAACAGCTTAAACAATCAGTATCATAAAAAGTAGGCTTCATTTTATCACCTACTTAGAATGATTCATCATCATTTAAATTGTACACAATATCCTCACGAAAAGCATCTAGCAACAATTCCTCTTTTTTTCCTCTTGAAATTAAATCCTCTTCAAATGCTTTTTCCGTTAATTTGATATAATTTCCAATAGTTAAATATTCCTTATTTAAATATGGGGTGTATAAACTTGTATCATAGCCCCTAATGGACGCATTACGAATTATATCATCCTTAAATGCCATATATTGTTCATAACTAATCTCATTTAGGAAGTGTCTAATCCTCCAGAGTAATGCTTGATGTGATATTTGGAAGTATTGTTCAGCATCTATTATTGAATCCAAATCCCAACTTTGAATATCATTGTTTAATTTATATGTTTCTATTGCCCCATGAGGCATCAATAAGCATGATGCAAAAAGATCTGCCTTTTTCTCTATCTCATCATCACTATCTATTCCACATATATTAAAATTATCATCATCATATTTTAGGTGGTACAATTCATGAGCTATTGTGAAAGCCTGTCTTCCTTTACTGTGTCTTGAGTTTACAAATATTATATTTTCATTTTCCAATTTTAGACAAGCTCCACTTATGTCATCATCCATTACTTTAAACACTATTGTAAGGTTTTTTATTTTATTTATGGCAAGTGAAAATATGTCAATGGATTCATTTATGTCAATTTTCCATTGTCTCCTGCAAGCACAAGCCAACTCATTCATTTCCAAATACATGATTACTCCTGTTTGTTTGTAATTCTTGATAGGAATTCCAGATTATCAATTATTCTATTCATCTCAGCAATATCATCCAATGATAGGTTTTTATTGTTTGATCTGAATGCTAAATTAGTTTTGGAATACTCTCCAATACCTAATATGATATATTCTGAAGAGCATCTGTAAAGATTTGATAGTTTAATTATTGAATCACTCTTTAATTTTCTTTCATTACTTTCCAATTTAGCTATTTGACCTTGTTTAAATCCAAGATATTCTGCTATTTGGTTTTGAGTGAAATTATTTTCTTTTCTTAGTCTTTTTAATCTATCACCTACTGTTTCTACCATATTTTTATACCCTACTAATCAGTTAATTATATATTGGAATATTTTATTATATAAATTTAACTAAAAAATATTCCATACAATGAAAAAATTATTGAAATTTTAAAGAATTTATCTTTGAAGAAGAAACTCTAAAGAAGATCTGAATCCTTGAATTAAAAATTTAAGCATAAAATATGCAAAAAATAAACAATTAATTAATAAAAATGTAAAGAAAAATACTTCTAGAAAATCAGCCCAGTATAAAAGATTCATTTGAGTTTTAGAAGAGATTTTTAAAAATTTACAAAATGCAGATAAAAGAAAGGCAAATATGAAAAAAATTCCTGAGAATATAGTAGAAATAAAAAAATTCTCCCCATTCTTTTTCATAATATTATTATCACTTTCTAAAATCATTTTATATGTAAAAGCTAATAAAGATAAAGTTGCACTTAATAAAATAAATGTTAATGATAAAATAAGATAATCATTTTTATATCCCATTATTAAATTAGTGACTGAAATAAAATCACTAAAATAAAATTTTAATAATAATGATATGATAATAAAGAGAAATGTAATTAAAATACCTAAATTAAACTTTTTATCTTTTTTATTAAGGAAAAATACATTATACATTGTAAACAAAGATAAAGCAAATCCTAATAATATAGAACAAACAATATCCAATAAATTTACACTATCAATTGGAATGAAACACCCTAATAGAAATGAAATTAAAGATAAAAAAAAGATTATCTTATTTT
>JADLKP010000118.1 GCA_016838945.1 Methanobrevibacter sp. | reverse complement strand
AACATTTTAATTATAATTTATGCTTTAATTTGAATTTTACCTATTAATTTTAATTTTTTAATCTAGTTAGAATTTTTAAATTCTTTTGAAATTCCTTAAAAAATCCTAAAATACTCATATTTTATATAGTATTATAAACATAATTATTGATTGTTGTTTAATTAAGAAATTTAGTTTAATGAATTTAAAAAATCATTTTAAAAAATATAATCAAATTAACTTATTTATGTGATACAATGGAAAGAGTAAATATTTTGGTAGAAGCACTACCTTACATTAAAAAGTTTTATAATAAAAAGGTCATGATCAAGTATGGGGGCCATGCTATGGTGGATGAAGATGCTATGGCTTCCACTGCACGAGATACTGTGCTTTTAAAATATGTTGGTATGCAGCCAATTGTAGTTCATGGAGGAGGTCCTGAAATCACCAGATCCATGAAAAAATTAGGTAAGGACCCTAAATTCATCAAAGGATTAAGAGTGACTGATGAAGAGACTATGGCTATTGTAAAGATGGTTCTCGTAGGTCAAATAAATACAGATATAGTTTCTCAAATATGTTTCCATGATGGAAAAGGTGTTGGATTGTCAGGTAAAGACAATAAATTGATTCAAGCATGCAAAAAGATCCATAAAATAAAAGATGAGGAAACCGGTGAAATTGAAGAGATAGATTTAGGTTTAGTGGGTGAAATCAAGAAAATCAAACCTGAAATTCTTGAATTGTATACTGAAAACGATTTCATACCAGTTGTTTCCCCTATTGGAATAGCTGAAGATGGCACTACCTTAAATCTTAATGCAGACACTGTAGCTGGCGCTATTGCTGGTGAAATGGATGCAGAAAAATTAATCATATTGACTGATGTTCCAGGTGTCTTAAGAGACCCAGAAGATCCTTCCACATTAATTCAAAGAATTCACATTGATGAAATTCCTGCCTTGATTGAAGAAGGAGTCATTACCGGAGGTATGATCCCTAAGATTGAAACATGTGTTGAAGCTATTAATAATGGTGTTAAATCAGCGCATATATTGGATGGAAGAATCAAGCACACCTTGCTTCTTGAGATTTTTACAAAAGAAGGTATAGGAACAATGATTTATAAGTAAATATTTAATATTTCTTATTTTTCTGCATTGTTTTTGATTTTTTTCATTCTCTTCATTTTTCTTATTTCTTTCATTTTTGTTATTTTTATTATTTTTTTTTTATGTTGTTTATTAATATGGATTCATGGATATAATTTTATTAAAACTGTTAGGTGAGTTAAATGGATAATAAGGGGATATTAATAATAATTTTAACCATAATAGTAGTTTTAGGCATTTTTGCCGGTGCATTTTATATAATAAATTCAAATGATACTGAAGAGGTCAAGAATGTCGTTACAAATGATACATTAAACATATCTGATGTGAATGATGACAATAGCTCTGATATAAAAAATGCAACTTTAAAAACTTCTAAATCATCTAAAAAACATTATGATGATTGGCAAAAGGATTATGATACCGGATTGGTTGATGAATATGGAAGTCCTATATATCGTTCTGTATTTTCCACTTCTGGTGGTCAGTATGATCCAGGAATCTATGAAGCTTATTGGTCTGAAAATGGGCCTATAAATGAAACAAGAATAGGATAATTCTTTTTCTTGTTTTTTATTTTTTTTATTTTTACTTTTACTCTTTTTACATTATTTATTTCTTCTTTTCTTTTTTATTATGGTTTGATTAAAAATTAATTTGATGACTAATTTTTTATATTATATTAAATTTTTTTATATAATTTTATATATAATAACAAAATAAAATAATAATATTAACATTTTGGGGGAAACTTTTTGTTAAAAAATATGAATAAAATTATTATTTTATCAATAATTTTATCATTATTGGTCATTATTCCTGCTGGTTTTGCTGCTGAAAGTAGTGCAGATTTGGCAGATGATACTTTAATTGATTATGATGTGGCTAATGATGATTTAATTAATCAAGATATTTCACTGGATGATTCAGTTATTGGAGATGGATTAGATGATTCTTTAAATGAAGATGAGCCTAATGAGCCTGCTAGCAATCATTACTATTTTGATTCAAATGCTGCAGAGGATGGAAACGGTTCAATCGATAATCCATATAAGGAACTTAATTGTGAAAGGATTATTCCAGATTCAGTTATGCATTTTGCTAGTGGTACCTACGATTTTGCTCCATTTGAGTCCATCAATAACTTGAATATAGCATTTTATGGACAAGATTCCTCCAATACACTAATTAATAACCCTTTAAGTGGTTATACATTTGATGTCAGTGGTTTTTTCCATATTGAAAATATTACATTCGCCAATCTTCCGATTGTTTTAAATGGAGAAGGTTCACTTTTGAATGCTTCAAATGTTAATTTTTATAATGGCACAGCTAAAGTCATTGACAATTCAGGCACATCATGTGGAGGGGCAATTTGCTCTTCAGATAAGAACAGTGCTGTGATTTTAAGCAATTGCAATTTCTATAACAATTATGCGCTATATGGTGGAGCGATTTTTGGGGCAAATGCTGATTTTAAGATCACTGACTGCCATTTTGTAAACAATACTGCAAAATATTATGGTGGAGCAATTTACCAAATTTATGGCAATATGAGCCTTACAGACTCCAGATTCGAAGAAAACCATGCAAATGAAGGTGGAGCCATATTTGTTTTCAGCAAGAATGACTTTTCAATTATCAATAATGAATTTGCAAATAACTATGCAAATGCTTCAGCAGGTGCCATCTACTCTTTCTATAATAAGAATTACACAATAATTAATAATTTATATGTAAACAATTCTGCAAGGCAGTACAATGACACCTATGAAAAATCAGACTTCATCATTCTTGCAGAAAATTATACTTTCTACAGAACTAACTTGGATGATGATTTAGACAATCCTCTTCCAAGCTATTATAATTTGGCAGATTATGGTATGGTTGGTACAGTTAAAAATCAGGGCTCCGGTGGAAATTGCTGGGCCTTTGCAACTATATCAAGCCTAGAATCTGCTGTACTTAAAGCTATTTATGAAATGAATCAATCTGGAGTGATCTATAATTGCCCTGAATATGCAGACATTTTGGAATTATTGAACAATGGTGGAAATTTATCTGAGTTGATTGACTTCTCAGAAGAGAACATGAAAAACTTGGCTTCCTTATATTCCCCTTATGGTTGGGATATGGAAACCAACACCGGAGGATATGATGATATGGGTGTAGCCTATCTTGTAAGTTGGCTAGGTCCAATCTATGAAGCAGATGATATATATTCTCCAAAAAGCATTTTATCTCCACTCTTAAATAGTCTTATGCATGTTCAAAATGTCATATACTTAAAAAGGGATAATTTCACTGATAATGACATAATCAAGCAAGCTATTATGAATTATGGTGCTGTATTCACTTCAATCAGGATGAATGATGAAAGTCACCATTCCCTTTATAAAAATGACCCTGAAATTGGTTATTATATGTATTATAACGGCACCAATAAAACCTGTGACCATGCAGTAAGCATAGTTGGGTGGGACGATGAGATAAGCATACATGGTGCTCCGGGCAAAGGTGCTTGGATAGTCAAGAACAGTTGGGGAGATTGGGGAAAGAACCATGGTTATTTCTATGTCTCATATTATGATGTATGCTGTCCTAAAACTGGTGTGGTTGATGCATGCTTTGCAATTGTCTTGAATGACACCATGAAATATGATAAGAATTATCAATATGACATGGGCAAGACTGATTATTTCTTCAATACAACTGATACCGTATGGTATAAGAACGTTTTCACAGCTACAGATAATGAGTATTTGTCCGCAGTTTCAACCTATTTTGAAAAACCAAGCAATTGGGAAGTGTCAGTATATGTGAATGGTGTCTTGAAATCAATCAAATCTGGTTTCTCAAATCCTGGTTATTGGACCATTGATCTTTTTGAACATATTCCTTTAATTAAAGGAGACATATTTGAAGTTGTATTCAAGATAAATGTTACTGGTGATGCAGGATTCCCTATTGCTGAGAAGGTAAGCTTGAATAACGAATTCTTCAGGGAAGGCATTTCATTCTTCAGTTATGATGGTGTAAATTGGTCTGATCTTTATAGCATAGTATGGAACGATTATCCGGGACATCATTACAGCAACTCACAGGTAGCATGCATTAAGGCATTTGCCGTATTTGATGTAATAGGCACTGCAACTTCATTGGATATTGAATATGACGGATTCAATCCTGTAAACATTACTGCTCATATCATTAATCAATATGGAAACCCGGTAAACTGTGGAATGGTGTTGTTTAACTTATCTGGTGTTGTCATTCCTGTGAATGTCTCTTATGGGGTGGCAAAAATCAGTCACATTTTTGAGAAGGGAGAGAATACAATCTTTGCAGAGTTTGTTGCCTGCGGATATGTCTCTTCAAAATCTAATGAAACCATTGATATAATAAAAATACCTGTAAATATGACTGCAGATATTTCTGTTGATTTTGATACTGCATTGGTGAACATTAACCTTAACGATTCCATCAATGAAACCATTTTCATAAATTTAGCTGATGCAAATTATACAATCAAGTCTATTGATGGCATTGCATCAATTAATTTGACTGATTTAAACTCTGGTTCATATAATGTTAGAATTTCACTTTATGATGCAGTCTATGAAGCTGATGATGTTGAAATGAATTTCACCATAGATTCAAGAAGAACCATTATAATTCTTGACAATATGGAAACAGTTTATCAAAGTGGCAAAGAATACAAGCTTAAACTAACTGATGAGGATGGGAATCCTCTTGGCGGAAGAGTCTTGGAATACACTTTAAACAATTCCACTAATGCATTGCTTACAGATGAAAACGGTGAGGCTTTCTTGAACATCAGCTTAAAAACAGGAAGCTATAAGTTTAATGTCAAATTCATTGGAGAAAAGCTTTACATTGCATCAAATGGATCTTCAACCATAACTGTCAAGACAAGTATCATCCCTCAATATAGCAATTATACTTATGGATCAAAGTATAGCGTAAAATTCTTAGGCAAGGATTCAAATCCTTTAAAGAATACAACAGTAAGCATTGTATTTGCAGGAAAAACATATAATGTCAAGACAGATGCCAATGGAATAGCTAAGATTGACGTAAAGCTTAATCCAGGAACCTATACTGTAAAAATCAAGAATTCTAATACATATGAAGAGAAGACTCAAAAAATCAAAGTCTTAAGCAGAATCACTGAAAATAAGAATTTGATCATGTATTATGGGTCTGGTTCCAACTATAAAGTTAAAGTTCTTGATGACCATGGAAATATTGCAAAGAACGTCACTGTAAAATTCACTTATAGGGCCAAGACATATAATAAACGTACAGACAGTAAAGGATTCGCTTATCTGAAAATAACTTCTAAACCAAATAAGTATGCTATTACAGCTACTTATAAAGGATTTACTGTAAAGAATAATGTGACTGTTAAACCTACTGTCATTGCAAAGAATCTTACTAAGAAGAGAGCTAAAACAGTTAAATACACTGCAAAATTGGTTAATTCCAAAGGAAAGATCTTAAAAAACAAATACATTAAATTTAAGTTCAAGTCCAAAACATACAAAAGAAAAACCAATTCCAAAGGAATAGCTACTTTAAGTCTTAAATACTTGAGAAAAGGGAAATATTCAGTCTATTTAACTTATGGAAAATTAACTATTAGAAGGACTATTAAAATCACTTAAAGAAGTTTTTTTTTAAAAGTAGTTTTTTTAATATTTTTCTTTTTTTCGTTTGTAAAAATAGTTTTTTTTTAAATTAATTTTTTTTTTAAATTTTGTAAGTAATTTTTTGTAAAAATAGTTAATCAAAGATAGATTGAAATTAAAAAATAAAAATAGTAGTAGAGGATAAAAATCCAACTACTTTAAAAAACTTAACACTCAAATCCACCGTCACATCTGATGATTTGGCCGTCTACGAATTCAGATTCATCAGAAGCAAGGAATAATGCTAATGCGGCAATATCTTCTCCTTGACCTACTCTTTTCATAGGTGCTCCATCAACCATCATTTGTAATGCTTCCACTCCACCGATACTATCTACCATAGCGGTGTGGATAGCACCAGGAGCAATACCATTACATCTTATTTCAGGACCAAGTTCAAATGCCATGGATTTGGTAAGACCAGCAATAGCGTGTTTTGAGCTGATGTATCCTACAAATCCGAAGTGTGCAGCATAAGATGCTACTGAACAAGTGTTGATGACAACACCTTTTCCTTTTTCTTTCATTACAGGAGCTACTAATTGGGTCAAGTATAATGGTGCGTATACGTCAACTGCAAATACTTTGTCCCATTCTTCTTTGGTAATGTCTAAGAGAGGGGTTACGCTTAAAAGTCCTGCGTTGTTGAATAAGATGTCGACAGTTCCATATTTTTCCATGGTTTCGTCAAAGATCTTTTTAATGTCGTCAACATTAGCCATATCAGCAATAACTGCAAATGCTTCTCCACCATCTGCTTTAATGTCATCCACTACAGCTTGTGCTCTTTCTTCGTTTCTTCCAGTTACAACAACTTTCGCACCTTCTTCAGCATATAATTTAGCTGTAGAACGGCCCATACCTGAAGTTGATCCAGTAACAATTGCTACTTTTCCGTCTAGTTTACCCATTTATTTCACCTTCTTTAATCATAAAATTTTATGATATTGTGATTAATACTATATTGGATTAAGTATTTAAATATTTTTAAATAATTCTGAATTTTGTTTAGTGTTTTTTAATAAATGTATAATATTTAACTTGGTAACATTAATTATTTTATTATATTGTTCAGTTAATTATTTTTTTATTATCTATTCATATAGAAAA
>JADLKP010000117.1 GCA_016838945.1 Methanobrevibacter sp. | reverse complement strand
TAATACTTAATTGTATTAACTATTTTTTAATTTAAACTAATCACATCTTTTTTTCAGTAATTTATTTATATAAGTGATTTCAAATATTACACCAATATATCAATTTTTTATCGATATATGGGAGGTATTCATGAATATTTCGAGTTTAAAAATTATTGGTATATTTATTATTATCATGTTTTGCTTAAGCCCATTATCTGCAATTGATTTAAACCAATATGATAATAATAAATCTACCGATAATGAATGTAATGATAAGGATATTAATATTGATGATATAAACGACAATATAGACAATAATGATAGTGGGTATAAGATTGAAGATAATAATAAGAAAGTTGAAATTGATAATGAAACAGGAATCATAAATCTTAACGTTACATCCAATGTAGGATTGTTAAAACCTAATTTAAGTATGCAAATAGATGATGTTCTTCCAGGCCAGCAGCCTGTTGTTAAAGTTTATGCAGATAAATCCTTTAAGGGTTGGGTTCAAATTGCTTGCCCCTCTAAGTTTTATTATAGATATGAGGCATATGTCTCCGATGGTTATGGGGAGGTGACCTTGAAGGAAAATTTAACTACAGGTTATTATGATGTAAAATGCTGGTGTTATGCTCGTGATGTATACGAGGCAGATGAATGTTATGCAAGCTTTAGAGTGGGAGGCACTAAAGACCCAAATTTAAGTGCTGAGATAGATGATGTTTATGAAGGTCAAAGGCCTATCATAAAGGTTTATGGAGATGCACGAGTATGTGGGGATCTCAATGTATCTTGTCCTCAATTTGACAGATATTATCTTTTGTATATTAATCATGGTCACAGTAAATGCAGTCTTGATGAGTATGATTTAGCTCCAGGCAATTATACTGTTAAAGTTGTATTTGAAGGCAGTGATGAGCATAGGCCAGGAGAAACAACAACAAGCTTTACAGTTAAAGATAAGGTCAATCCTGATTTAAGCATGGAAATTGATGATGTTTATGAAGGTACAAAGCCAGTTGCAAGATTCCATTCCAATACTGATTTTGAAGGTAAAGTAAATCTTAAACTGGATAAATCTGAGAAGGTTTATACTGTATATATGGCTGGTGGAAACGGTACAGTTGAAATTGATGAGAATTTGAGCATAGGCAATTACACTGCTACTCTAAGCTATGATGGTGATGAAAAATTCAAGCCATGCAATGCAACTGCAAAATTTGAGGTTATGGAAAAACTCGATTTAGGATTAAGCATGGAAATTGATAATACTTCCTATGGTCACTCTACAACAACTTACATCAAGTGCCACCCTGATTTTGAAGGGGAGGTAATTCTTAAGAAAGGCGTTTATGATTTTGAAAAAATTCCTGTTAAAATGAGGGATGGTCATGGCAGCGTTAAAATTGATAATTTAAGCATAGGCAATTACACTGCTATTGTAAGTTATGGTGGTGATGATAAATTCAAGCCATGCAATGCAACTGCAGATTTTACAGTAAAGAAATTCGCTAATTTAACTATAAACGTTACAGGTGCTCTTAATACTCCTACTGCAGATATTCGTGCAGACAGTGGAATAATGGGTTTGGCAAGAGTCAAATCTAATGTTTCCGATAATGTTTACACTGCAGTTCTTGTAAATGGTCATGGTTATGTGGGATTTGGCAATTTCGAACCAGGAAATTATACTGTATCTGCATACTATGCAGGAAATGATGAATATGCAGAAGATCAGGCAAGCACAACCTTTACCGTAACAGAATAGTTTTGTTATGTGATCTTTTATTTTGTTCCTAATCTTTTCTCTTTTTTAGATATTCAATCATTTTCTTTTTTTTACATTCTCTCTTTTTCTCTTTTTTACACATTGGCTTATTTTCTTTTTTTAGAATTAATCATTATAATTAACTAATTTAATTATTAACTCACTAAATCATTCTTTTTTAAAATAGAAACATTTAAATGCTTTAAAAATACTTTATAATATAACAGATTTTTATTCGCCTATTTAGGAATGTATATATTAATTATGGTGATATTATGTCAATTTATGATTTTGAAGTAAAAGACACCCACGGAAACATGGTATCTCTTAAAGATTATGAAGGCAAAGTTTTATTAATTGTAAATTCAGCTACAAAATGTGGTTTTACTCCACAATACACTGAATTGAATGAAATTTACAACGAATTCAAGGATGAAGGATTTGTCATTTTAGATTTCCCATGCAATCAATTTGGTAATCAAGCTCCAGGTACTGGAGAGGAAATTGCAGCTACCTGCCGTAGCGAATATTTGGTTCCTTATCCAATCTTTGAGAAGATTGAAGTCAATGGTGAAAATGAAGAGCCTTTGTATGCTTACTTAAAACAGGAACAACCATTCAAAGACATCACAGGTGATGGGGCTAGAAAATTGAAAATGGTTCTTAAGGTAATGGACAGGCATTATAAGGACAATGATGACATTAAATGGAACTTCACTAAATTTTTAGTTGACAGGGAAGGAAATGTAGTTCAACGTTTCGAGCCAACTGAAAGTTTGGATGATGTAAAGGAGAGAGTTAAAGAATTATTATAATTCTTTATTCTTTTTTTTTATTGTTTTAAAGTATTTTTTCTATTTTACTATTTTATTATTTGCTATTTTACTATTTACTATTTTTATTATTTTCACTATTTTACTATTTTTATCATTCTCACTATTTTCACTATTTTACTATTTTTATTATTTTCACTATTTTCACTATTTTACTATTTTTATTATTTTTAACTCTATTTTTTAATTTTGGTTAATTTCATAAGTTTTAAGTATCTAATTTTATATATTCAATATTAAATCGGTTAAGAATTAAGTGATTATATGAAATTGGAAATCAATACAGAAACCTGCACTGGATGTAAATTATGTGAAACTGTTTGCATTAGGGATAATATTCAAATCATTGAAAAAAAGGCAGTTGAAATAGATAATGGTGATTGTTTTGATTGTGGCCATTGCCTTGCCATTTGTCCAACAGGCAGCATTTCCTTAAATGTATTTGGAGATCAATCAGAACGTGTTGAAGATTATAATCCTCGTGAAGTTCCAATCAATTCTGAAGATCTGTTGCAATTCTTAAAGCAACGCAGAAGCATTCGTTGGTTCAAGAAGAAAAAAGTGGATAAGGAAACTTTTGACAAGCTGTTTGAAGCTGCATATTACAGCCCAAGCGCTCAAAATGCTCAAGATGTGGAATTTGTTGTGCTTGATGAAAAACTGGATGATTTCATGCATTTGGTTTATGATATAATTAAAGTGGAAGAAGATGAATTCTTTAGGATAAAGCAGTTTGGGGAGTATCTTAGAGGCGAAGGGGATTATAAGAATCATCCTCTACTTTGGGAAGGTAGTCAAATGATTCTGTCATTTTCCAAAAGTCAGGCAAATGCCCTTATTGCAAATACAAGACTTGAGCTATTGGCTTATGCAATGGGTCTTGGAGGATTCTATTCATTATTCACCCTTAAGGCCGATGAATGGGATCATGAAAGGCTAATGGAATTCTTCCCGGAAATAGATAGGGATAAGCATATGTATTCTGCATTCATAATAGGTTATCCTAGAGTAAAATACAGAAGAACAGTTCCTCATAAAAAAATAGATGTTCATTATAAATGATTGCTTAATTCATTTTTTACTTTTTTATCAAATTTTAAAATAATTATTAAAATATTCTTCTTTTTCTTATTTTAATAGTATGCCTCTTTCAGAGTATACTCTTCTTAAGTTTAATGCGATTAACCTTTTTGTAGAGATTAAAGTCAGTGGGGCTAAAAAGAAAGTCAGGATTGAAATGCCAATTTCAAAAAGACTTAAGCTATTTGGATTAATGTCAACAAAGGAAGTTACTGTAAAGATTTGGGAGATTATTGCACAGATAATAATGGTTAAAACATTTTTTGCACCAATATCATTTAGTAATCCAAAAATTTCATTGTAGTAAAAAGCATTAATAAACTTTCTCTTATTTTTATATCTGTTAAGAAGAGCACCTATGAAGACTATATAGACAAAAATGAATAATATGAAACAGAAAATCGCTAAAGGGATATTATTTGTAAAGAAATAAGTTTTTGCTTGATTAAATAGGAGGGTCATCATAATCCCATAAATAATGATGACGCAATATTTTTTGAGCCCTTCCCAAATTACGTTCGGGATTTTATTAAATTGTGGAGGTTCATCTTCCCCCAATAATCCGTTATAAACTATTTTTGACCCATATCCAATTTCTATAAACAATAAAATGGATGAAATGATCAATATAATGATGTTTTGATTAAAATTGGCAAGTCCAATATTTTTTAAAATAGAAATTGCTGAGCCTATTTTATTCAAATGGTACTTATTTAAAATGGAGAGTGTAAATAATAGGGTTCCTATTATAAGTATTATTTTCCAATCTAAAAATGGATATTTTATCGCATCTTTCAAATCATTTTTAAATATGTCTAACATTTTTATCAAGCAAATCCTTTTGAGTATTGAAATTTCATAACGATCATGTCATAAAGTTAATTTAACAGATAGGGTTGAAAATCCTTGGTCTATTTCAGAGGATACGGATAATTGATTAAATTTAGGAAATGATTTTTTGACATGTTCCAAGATTCTAAGGTCTATATAGATTTCAGTGACATAAAATTCGAAACCGTCTGTAAAGTAGTATGTGGGTTTTCTGCATTTTAGCTTAGCACCGTAGAAGAAATCTTCAAGTCGGTTTTCCAAGTCCCATTTCTCATTTTCAGTCAGTTCTTTTCCATTAATATAATCGATGATTTCATCTTCCAATCCTTCTTCAATAGGATAAAGTCTTAAATCATTTTCCATTTCTTCCAGTTGCTGATATAACTCTTCTTTATTCAATTCAACCATAGTGTCACCGTATTTCTAAAATATAAAACCGTATGATGTTTTAAAATTTTGACAAATTTTAATTTAATAATTCTAAAAAATGTAATTAAAATTAATATAATTAAAATTATGAAATATAATAAAAATTAAAGTGAATTATAAAAAAATAAAAAGAGAACAATTGAAAATTATTTCATATTTCCAAATAATCCTCTAATAATTCCTTTTGTAACTTCCCTTGCAGCAGTGTTTACAACAGTTGTAGTTGCTTTTTCAACAGTTGTCTTTTTAGTGCTTTTTCTTCTGGATTTGGTAGTTGTTTGTTTTGCCATTTGATCCACTGCTGTTCCAACAGCTATTCCAATTACATCCTCAAGCAATCCTTTTTGTTTAGGAGCTTCTTGCTGTGGTGCTTGGGTTTGTGCTGGAGCCTGTTGCTGAGGAGCCTCTTGTTGAGGTGCCTGTTGGGCAGGATCTTGCTCTGCTTGATTAGGAATTTCTCTAATAGGAGCATCTTGAGGGATTTCAGTCTGAATATTAGGATTGTTGTCAATCTTGTTCAATAGCATTTCATATGCAGATTCCCTATCGACAGCATCTCTGTATTTGCCTCTAAATGGTGAGATGCTCATTAATTCCGCTCTGTAATTGTCTTCGATTGCTCCAATGTAACTTTGAGGAGGCAAGATGTCAACTTGTTGCACGATGCCGGGAGCTCCTTTTTCTTCAAGAACAGAAACCAATGCTTCACCAGTTCCCAAATTGGAAATGACTTCTTTTGTATCAAATTCCGGATTTGGTCTGAATGTTTCTGCAGCTGTTTTTACTGCTTTTTGCTCTTTTGGGGTGTATGCATGCAATGCATGTTGGACTCTATTCCCAAGTTGTGCCAATACAGTATCTGGAATATCAGATGGACTTTGAGAAATGAAGTATAATCCGATTCCTTTTGAACGGATCAATCTAACAATTTGCTCTACTTTTTTTTGGAAAGCTGGGGACATGTCATCAAAGAGTAAATGTGCCTCATCGAAGAAGAAAACAAATTTAGGTTTGTCCAAGTCACCTACTTCAGGCATTGTTTCATAGAGCTCAGATATCATCCATAATAGGAATGTAGAATATAATTCAGGTGCAGTAGATAATTTTACAGAATCTAAAATGTTGATTATACCTTTTCCTTCGTCATTGCATTGCATGAAGTCGGATAATTCCAATGCTGGTTCACCAAAGAATAGGTCTCCACCCTGTTCTTCAAGGGTAAGCAATGATCTTATTAAGGTAGTTGCTGATTTTTTAGCTATTGCACCATATTGATTTTCATAAAGTTCAGCATTATCACTTACATGATTGATCATGGATTTCAAATCTTTGATGTCGATTAAAAGAAGGTTTTCATCATCTGCAACACGGAATACAATGTTCAATACACCTTCTTGCGCTTCTGATAAATTCAATATTTTTGAAAGCAATTGAGGACCCATTTCAGAGATTGTAACTCTGATTGGCAATCCTTTCTCACCGTATAGATCCCAGAATTCTACTGGGTATGATTTAAAGACGAATCCCTTATCAGCAAGACTATACTTTTCCATTCTTTCAGTTATTTTTGAGTTTGTTTCACCGACTTTTGCAAGACCTGAAACATCCCCTTTCATATCTGCCAAGAATACTGGAACTCCCATATCACTGAAAGCTTCTGCAAGTGTTTTTAAGGTAACTGTTTTCCCTGTACCTGTTGCACCAGCTATTAATCCATGACGATTTGCTAATTTGGATAACAAATAAACTTCTGTATTTTCATTTGCCCCAACTAAGATATTATTTTCTGCATACATGATAACACCTTTTTGATAAAATTTTTAGATTATTTTCAAGAATAATAATATGATTTTAAATATATTTTTAATAATATAAAAAATAATTTATTTTATTTTCATTTTAATTTTAATCTTAATTTTTTATTTTCATTTTAATTTTAATCTTAATTTTTTATTTTCATTTTTATTTTTTTTCCAACTTTTTTTTAAAATATTATTTT
>JADLKP010000116.1 GCA_016838945.1 Methanobrevibacter sp. | reverse complement strand
TTTATTAGTTTTATTAGTTTTATTAGTTTTATTAGTTTTATTATTATGTTATTTTTCTTATATTAATTATATTAATTGTGCTTATAAACTTTTTGAAAGCAAATTAAAATTAATCTTAATTATTTGTGTTCGATAGTATGTTCGATAGTATGTTAAATGGAGTGTTTATACTTGTTAATATAATGTGATTTTTCCATCTTTATAGATTCCAACATTCTCGCTGATGTTTCTTTGAACACATAACTTTACATCATCTGCATAGCCTAAATATGAAAGACGACGTCCTGATTTTGATTTGATGGAATTCTTTTCCACCAATTTGTTATTTCTGCTTGCTAAAATAGCTGAAAGTGCATATTCGGTTATTCCTGTTTCCTCTTTGAAATAATTGACATCATCAATGTCTAATTTGTTTTGTTTGCTTAACTCTTCTTGAATCCAGTACATTATTTCGCCAGCAGCCAAAAAGTCTTCTATTGCAAAGGTTCTTTGGAAACCTCCCATCACCAGTTCAATATGTTCTGTTGCAAGTTCACAAGCTGCCTTTGCACAAGCTTTGGCATTGATGAAAGACCCAATTAAGATGGTTTCAGCATCCATGTTTTCCAGAACTCTAACTCCATTGGTGGTTGTAAGAACCAGCGAATCCTTCTCACCATCATACTCTTTCATTTCACCAGGTGAGTTTCCAAGTTCAAATCCTTCAATTGTTCTGCCGGTTCTCTCTCCTGCTAATGCGGCATCTTTCTTTTCAGCTATTTCAATAGCTTTTTCTGGAGTGTATACAGGATAGATTTCCTTAAACTTATCTAAAGCAATTGTGATTGTGCTGCTTGCTCTTAATGCATCTACCATAATGGAAATATCTTTAGAATGGCCCTTTTCAAAACTTAAACTTACTTTCACTATTTAGCCTCAAAATCAATTTTTGATTAATATAATTTTTATAGTTTGTAATATATAATATTTAATAAGAATTAATTAATAAGTATTAAAATCAAAGTCTAAAAAATTGATTAATCACAGTTATATTCTCTGAGGAAATATTATGATAGTTGTTACAACTCCAATGTGCAGGCAAATAGTGGAATGGGCAGGACTAAATGAATTTAAAGTAAACAGATTTCCTGATGAGGAAGAAGGGGATTTAGCCATTTTGCTTTCAGAAAGTAAAGTGAAAATGGATTCATTAGCCATTAAAATAAATACATTCAGTCAGATTAAGGAAAGCATTAAAATTGTATCTGACATTCTATTTGAAAAGGATTTGATTGAAAAAGCCATTGGTGATGAAGAGATTGAAGCTATTTTTGAAAATTATGCAAATGCTGATGAATGCATTAAATATGCCTTTTTAAGCGAAGAGGAATTCAATAATATTAGAGAGTCAAATAAGGGTAAAACAGTGAAGGTCTATTCTGAATTCCTAAAGGATTTGGTTTGCGATATTGGAGCAGATGTCATTGATTTCAAATATGATAAGGGCGATTACACTAATTTGGCAATGGATTTTGATTATTTGGTTTATCCTGATTATTTGGAAGAAGAGGTTTTAAAAAGAGAGGATTTGGACTCTGATGAGTTTAAGGTAATTAAGATATTAAGCCACAATAATATCTCAAAAGATCCGATATTAAAGGCCGAATCAAGGTATTCCATTTTAATTAACGAACTCTAAGTCCAAAGGAGCAGCTATTTGTTTTTTTGTTTTTTATTGGTGATATTATGTTTATTCAAGAAAAGGATGTAAAATCAATATTATCTAAATCAAATCTCCCGATTGCAGGTTATACTGCAAATACATATGTAGGATGTCCTCATGCCTGCAAATACTGTTACGCGGATTTTATGAAAAGATTCACTGGTCATAAGGAAAAATGGGGAACTTTCATTGATGTAAAGTATTGGAAACCTATAAAGAATCCTCAAAAGTATTCTGGAGAAACTGTTATTGTAGGTTCTGTAACTGATGGATACAATCAATGTGAAGAGGAATTCTGCAGAACTCGTCAATTGTTAGAGGAATTGAGGGGGTCTGGCATTAATCTGATCATCACTACAAAATCAGATTTGGTGTGCAGAGATTTGGATTTGATAAAAACATTCAATGACCCTTTGGTTTCATGGTCCATCAATACTCTTGATGAAGATTTTAAGGATGATATGGATGATGCCCCATCAATCAAGGATAGAATCAAAGCCATGAAGAGGTTTCACAAAGAAGGCATAAGAACATCCTGTTTCATATCTCCTATTTTTCCTGAAATAACAGATCCTATTGGAATAATTGAGGAAATCAGTGCTTTTTGTGATTATGTTTGGCTTGAAAATCTTAATTTGAGAGGAGGATATAAAAAGGCCATTTTGGATTATATTGATTTGAAATATCCTGAATTGATGCCTCTTTATAAAGAAATATATGCTTATAAGGACTTGTCCTATTGGAAAGAATTGGATGATGAAATCAGTGCTTATGCAAAGGAAAATGATTTCATGTATATGATAGATGAGGAGCCTTTTATCAAAAGTCCTAATGAAAATCCAATCATAATAAATTATTTCTATCATGAAAAGATAAGGCAATCTTCAAAAAGGAGAAAATAGATTTAAAATTCAATCACTAATTTTCGAAAATTAGTGAAAATACTTTTTTTTAATCAAAATAATTATTAAATAAAAAAGATATATTATTTATTAATAAAAATTTTATGATAAAATTTATGGCTGCTGAAATTATATTTACTTTATTATTTATTCATTTAAAAGGAGAATAAACAGTGTTAGACATTAAATTGTTCAGAGAAAATCCTGAATTGATATTTGACTCTGAGAAGAAAAGATTTAGAAGCACAGAAAATGCAGAAAAAGTTATTGAATATGACACCTTATGGAGAGAAGGTGAAAGAAGATTAAACTCTTTAAGAGCAGAGAAAAACAAATTATCCAAATCATTTAAAAAAGCTAAACAGGAAGGCAACATTGAAGAGGTCATTGCAAAATCCAAGGAAGTTGCTAATGAAATTAAAGAGTTAAGTGCTAAAAATGCAGAATACCTTGCTCTTCGAGATGATTACAGATACAAAGTTGGAAACATCATCGATGAGGATGTCCCTGTTTCTGATACTGAAGACGACAATGTGGTTGTCAGAACCTATGGTGAAATTCCAGAGCATGACTTTGAATTGTTGAATCATGTGGATTTAATCAATAAGATCGATGGCGCAGACCTTGAAACTGCAGCGAGCATTGCAGGTGCAAGATTCTACTACTTGAAAAGAGACATCTTGCATTTGAACTTGGCATTGATTCAATTTGCACTTTCCGAACTTGAGGATGAAGGTTACATTCCAATGCAAACTCCTTTCTTTGTAAAAGGGGAAGTTGCAGCTGAAACTTCAGAGCTTGGCGAGTTTGAAGAAACATTATACAAAGTTGAAAATGAAGACATGTACTTGATTGCAACTGCTGAACAGACCTTGGCGGCTCTTCACAGAAATGAAATCATCAACCCTGAAGACTTGCCATTAAGATACTGCGCACTTTCAACCTGTTTTAGAAAGGAAGCGGGATCTCATGGAAAAGATACCTTAGGAATCTTTAGAGTTCACCAATTTGAAAAGATTGAACAGTTCATCTTCTCCACACCTGAAGATTCAAGAAAACAGCATGATCATTTGATGGAAGTAACTGAAAGAATCTATCAGAAATTAGGTCTTCCATACCAAGTCATAGCTATTGTATCCTCAGCTTTAAACGATAATGCAGCTATCAAATACGACCTTGAAGCTTGGTTCCCAGGTTCCGGTGCATTTAGAGAATTGGTAAGTTGTACCAACTGTAAGGATTATCAAGCTCGTAAAACCAAAACAAGATATGGTAGATCAGGTTCTGGAGATGCTCAAATATTGCACACTTTAAACAGTACAGCTATTGCTACTGAAAGAACCATATGCTGTATTTTGGAAAACTATCAGCAAGCGGATGGAAGCATAAAAGTCCCAGAGGTATTGGTGCCTTACATGGGAGGAAAAACAGTTATTGAAGCTAAAGAATAGATTTATTCTTTGCTTTTTAATTCTTTTTTTTAAATTAAATCTATTTAATATCCTATTTTATTTTTTTCTATTAAATATCCTATTTTTTATTTTTTATAGATTATTTTAACTTATTTCTTTTTAATTTTTTAATTAATCATTTTTTGAATACTTTTTTAATTTAATTTAATTAAATTTTAATTCTTTGGCTATTTTTTAAACGGCATCTTCAGCTTTTCTTGCATGAGCTTTAGTTAGGAATATTGACAGAATAGCTACTACAAATGTAATTGAAAGATAAATTTCTGCCTTAAATGGATCTGCATTGTAGATTATATGCACAACACCTATAATCCACATGACAATCAACATCAATGGAAGTATGTATTTTAGGGTGAATTTCCATTTCTTTCCAACTTTTATTGCTGAATTTTCATTCAATACGGGAATAATCTCATCAACATCATAATACCATGTAAATATTATTGCCTGTACAGCTATTAGAATCAGAATTCCAAACTCATTTACGAAAGTGTCAATGATTTCAACTAGGTAACAGCTTATTCCTGTTGAAAAGAGCAATGAACCTAAACATGCTATTATGGCTAATGAAGTCACTCCTTTTTTACGAGACCAATTGAATTTTTCACAAATGGAAGACAATAACGGTTCAAATAATGCCAATGAAGATGTAAATCCTGCAAATAATATTGATAACATTAATAATGGGGCGATTACTCTTCCAATAGGTCCCATAACCTCAAACACTTCTGGAAGGACGATAAATATTAGGCTTGTTCCTTCACTGATCAATTCAGTTATAGGAATTGAGCTTGTTACAGACATATATCCTAAAATTGAAAATATTCCTAAGGCAACAAAGATTTCATATAGGCAATTGGCCACTACAACCATAAATACGTTATCAATCAAGTTTGTTTTTTCAGATAGGTAGCTTGCATAAGTGTAGGTCATAGCTTGTCCTATGCTTAATGAAAATATTATCTGAGCAAATGCAGCAAGCCAAACATTGATGTCAAACAGCATTGCCCAATTGGGGGTAAGCAATGTAGTCAATCCTAATTCAAATCCAGGTAATGTAAATGAATAGATAAGAATAAATGACATTATGATGAAAAGCAATGGCATTAGAATTCTTGAAACTCTCCCTATTCCCTCATCAATATCCCTATTTGAAACAAGCCAGAATAATGCCCATAGGATTATGCTGCAAATGAAAGTTGGCAATATTACGGAACTGATTCCACTTAAATTAGAGGAACCCCCAACGTTTGCAGTGAAAAATGCTGATGGGTCACTTCCCCATCCAAATGTGAAACTGTTTAAAAAGTATACTAAATCCCAACTCAGGATAACCATATAATAGATTACAACAACGAATACAAAGAGAACAAGCATCCAACCGATTATCTCAAATTTTGGATTTATGTCATGCAGTAATTTTGAAAAACTCTCTTTGAAGTGATATCCCAAACCGTATTCCAATATCAAGAATGGCAATCCCATTACAATGATTGCTATTATGTAAGGAATAAAGAATGATCCTCCCCCATTGCTATAGAAGACATAACTGAAACGCCATATGTTTCCTATACCAATTGTAAGGCCAATCATTGCAAGCAAGAAAGTCTTTATTGAACTCCAGCCGGAATTTTCACTCATTTTATCACTTTATTTAAAAATAGTTATTTTTTGATTTATTTGAACTAATTAAAAGTTTATATCTTTTTTTATATAATTCTTATGCAATTTTTCTTTAAGTTTAAAGGAATTATGGTGAATTGAAAAGAGGAAATCGGCTTTTTCTTAACAAGATTAAGGTTTATCTACAAAACTTTATAAAGAAAGGACAATAAAGATTTTAAATAGTGAAATAAAAAATATTCTTAAAATATATTTTAATAATATATTAACCTTATTCTAAGAATGATGAATAAAAAAGAGATTTCTCAATTCTCTTTAATCCTTCAATTCTTAGTCTTTTGGAGGTAGCACATGAAAAAATCAATCATATTTATATCTATTTTATTGTCAATATTTTTAATGATAGGTTGTGTAAGTGCAGGCTTCTTCGATTTCCTTGAGGGATTCGATGCATTGAATGATAATCCTGACGATACCTTCGTTGTCGGTTTCAATAGTCAATTCCCACCATTTGGATATGTGGATGCTAATGGTGAGTATACAGGATTTGACCTTGAACTTGCTCAAGAAGTTGCAAAAAGAAACAATTGGACATTCAAGGCACAACCGATTATAGATTGGAATACAAAGAAATTTGAATTGGATAGCCGAGAAGTCGACTGCATTTGGAGTGAATTTACCATAAACGGTCGTGAAGATGATTATGCATGGACAGAACCTTACTTCAACAATACCAAGCTTGTCGTCGTAAGGGGAGATTCAGGAATTGAATCAATCGATGATTTGAACGGTTCAACATTGGAAGTTCAACAAGGAAGTTCAATCTTAAAGACAATTGCAGAAAATGAAACCTTGAACAAAACATTTGCTACAATTAATGAAGTGGATGGATACGATACCGCATTTATGGATTTGGAATCCGGAGTATGTGATGTAATCATCATCGACAGCGGTTTAGGAAGGTATATGGTCAACGAGAAATTTACTGATGCTAAAATATTGGATCAACCACTTTCCAATGAAGTATATGGTGTAGCATTTGGAAAAGGAGATGAAGGGCTCAAAAATCAAGTTCAGGATACCTTAAACGAAATGTATGATGATGGAACTGTTAAAAGAATAGCTCAAAAATATGAAAAGTATGGTATTCCTGAAGGAGTAATCTATCCTAATTAGAGAAATTAATTTTTCTCTATATCTTTTTTTTTTAGATTGATTCAATTATTTTATA
>JADLKP010000115.1 GCA_016838945.1 Methanobrevibacter sp. | reverse complement strand
TAATTTGAATAAATATATAATAAAATATGTTTGTTATCATGCTCATATTTATATTATTTATTAAGTAATTTAAAAATTTTTTGAAAATTAATGATTAAATGTTCTTATCAATTCATAACTTATATTAATTAAAACTTATAGATTTCTTATATGTGCTTTATAAAAGCATTTTTAAAAATTGAGTAAAGAGGTTTAATAAATGGTGAAATATTGTCCAAATTGTGGTCAAGAACTAGAAGACGATTCCGTTTTTTGTATGGAATGCGGAACTAAGATTGATGGAAATTCAAAGTCTGCATCTGCAAAAGAGACTATAAATAGATTTTCAGAAAATGTAAATGAATCTTTTGATAATCTTCAAAGTCTATTTGATGTTTATAAGATAAGTATGATGAAGGATGAAAAGATTATAAAGCGTTCTCAGATACATAAAGGTATTTTCATTGCCCCTATTCTCTTTTCATTAATCTGGTTTTTGCTTTTTTTATTGATACCTTCATTAGGTATGTTTTTATTTTTCCTTTTAAGTTTGGTTTGGTTAGTAATAAGATTTATAGCTTATAAAAATAATGATTTAATATTAACCAATAAAAGAGTATTTGGAAAAGTAGGTTTGATTTCAACTACTCAGATGCAAAGTCCTTTAAATATGATTAATTCAGTTGCATTTAGTAATGGAATAATAGGCAAATTGTTAGGTTATGGAACTGTGCATGTTGTAACTGCATCAACTTTGTATAAATTCCGGTTTATACGTGATGGACAAACTTTGTATGGGGATATTTTCCAACAGTTAGAACTTGCTGAAAAGGAAAAATTGCAGGAACATGCTGAAGCTATTGCTGATGCAATTTCTAAAAAATAATATTTTTTTATAATTGGGGGATGTGATTTTATGAAATGTCCAAGTTGCGGTAAGGAAAATAATGATGGGGCTAAATTCTGCAAGCATTGCGGTGCAAGTTTAAATGCTAATGTCAGTCAGGCTTCTCAAAATATTTCCCAGCCAAAAGATAATAAGAATACTTTAATTATATGTGCTACTGCAATAATTTGTGTGATAATCATAGCAGGAGCTTTTGTTTTTATGAATAGCGGTGGCAGTGAAGACGGTGCAACTGTCAATACAGTTCAAAGCATGTCAAATGGATCTGATGACTCAGTAAGTGAATCCAGTGATGATTCTTCAGCTACTGCTAAAAATACTCAAGATTCAATGACTTATGCTGAAGCTACCAATTATTTAAGTGGTGCCTCAAGTACGGTTATTCAGAACACATTTGATGAAGCGGATAAGAATGGTGACGGCCTTTTGACTGGAAATGAAATCAGCAAATTCAAAAAGCTTGCAGATTTGACTGAAAGAACAGCAGACACTTCAAATACAGAAAATGTGGAAGCTCAGGATTACGGTGCTGGTGATGGTTCCACTAAAACAAGATACTGTACAACTCATGGTAGAGTGGCTGTAGGTTCTGACAATAGATGCCCTTACTGTGAAGCGGAAGGTTTAGACAGCAGAACAGTTAAAGGATCTACTGAGTATATTTAATTAAATTTTTCATGGATTAAGTGATACAATGGATAGTAAAAATTTAATGATTATTTGTGCTACTGCAATCATTTGTTTAGCTATTGTTGCAGGAGTTTTTGTTTTTATGAACAACGGGTCTGATGATTCCACAGCTGCATTAGACACTACAACTAATGATTCAGCGAGCACTGCCAAAGTAAGTGATAGTGGGGAAGTTTCAGAGTCTTCATCTGCACGATTAGGTTCCATAGATAATCCTAAAATCGGTGCTGATATTAGTAGTGGCCAGGATGGTGAGAAAAATCCAAATTATGGTGACTATTACGTTATTGATGGCGGATTGTTTAGAGATGATAATGAATACCTTGGAGGAGCTGGAACTTACACTTTCATAAGCGGTAAAGACCCATATAGTGGTACATCTACTGGAGGAGATTGGTATGGTAAATGTACTACTCATGGTTGGGTAAAATTAGACTCCGATCAACACTGTCCTCAATGTGTTGATGAGGGTAAAGATCCAAGAGTATTGAAAAATTCAAAATATCAAAAATAAGCTTTTTTTATTTATTTTCAACTATGTTATTGAAGAGAAAAAATAATCTCTCAAAACATAGTGAAAATTTTCTATTTTTTTTTTAATCATCAAGATTCCATATGTTTCCTTTATTGTCCATCCTATAGGGAAACTGCATCTTTCAAGCCATTCTTCAGAATTCACTTCTTCAATGACTTCTTTTTTAGTTATAATCTTTATTTTTAATTTAAAATATTTTTTATATTGTTTAGTTTTCAGATAAAAATAAAATTTTAGGCTTAATTTATTAAAATTCCAATCTATTTTCATTTATTCATATTTTAACTTGTTATTTGATGTTTTTTACTAATTTAAAGATGTAAGTAAGTGCTTACATTCGAAAATCTTTATATTATGTCTTTTTCATATATTATAATAGAAAAATCTTAAGGTGTGAAGATGAAGAGAATTTTATCTATTTTACTAATAATTTTTATTGCATTGACAGGCATTGCATGTGTCAGTGCAAGTTCTGATTTTGATATGGCTGTCTATAATGATAATATTGCATCTGATATCAATGATGCTGTTCCTATAGATGACCTTGATGATAACGACTCTGATGACTATTCTGATTCTACAGAAATTGACAATTCAACTGAACCTGTGGATGAGGATAATGGGATTGTAATTGATGATTCAACTGAACCTGTGGATGAGGATAATGGGATTGTAATTGATGATTCAACTGATGAAAGGGATATTCAGTTTGATAAGGAACGATCTTGGGACAAATGGTGGTGTAAGCATGAATATGAAGTTGTGGCACCTGAAGTTGATGTTAGACCAACTTCAATGGATAGTGGAGATAAGATATTAGATGATGCAGTTTATTACTCTGCTTATTATAATGCTTATAAGAAAGCATTTGCTTTTAATTTTTCTGATCCGTCAAACATCTTGAGGTCTTTAGATGCAGTTTTTGATTTAATATATCAAAATCATACTGAAGCGGAGACAATAGCTATTGTGGCAAAATTATACTGCATAGCAGAACTTGAATATTATGGTTGTGAACCTTTCGTAAAAGAGCTCCTTGAAATGAATATGTGCGCTATCATAGATGAACGGTTCCATACAAGATATTTTAATCCGTGGGATTATTATGCTCCTACTCCCCACCAGGACAGTGACCCTCATCATCCAATCTTCTAGGATAAATTCAAGTTGAATTTTTCCTAAATTTTCTTTTTTTTAATTTTAATCTATTTGATTATTTATTGAATTGGATTTCCTATTTTTTTAATTTTAATCAATTATTTCACTTATTTCATTATCAAATTCATTTACAATGTCATAAATATAATCTAATTTTGCAAGCTCTTCTATCCAATCTGATGGAATATCTTCTAAGCCATAGTAGATTCCTCCAAGCCCTCCAACAATGCATGCTGTAGTATCGGTGTCATATCCAAGATTGACAGCTGCCAATACAGTATCTTTATAATTTGCATTGTTTAATAAACACCAAATGCTTGCTTCAAGAGAAGATATGCAATATCCTCCACTTTTTATCTCATCACGTGAAAGGTTTTGAATATTCAATGAGAATACTCTATCAAAGTGATGCAATTCCCCTTTGAAAGAATTAAGGTTTTGGTAATATTCCTTAGATTTCCTTATCCCATTTTCAATCAATTCCTCCAAAGTGAGATTAAGCTCTTTTTCATGGTTTTCAATGAATTCAAGAGCAATTCTTACATAGATTCCACATGCTATCTGGCTTCTTTTATGCCTATGGGTAAGTGAAGATAAATCATGTGCTGCACCCATCTTTTCCACATCATCAAATAAGTATCTTTGAGACAAGTAATAAATGTAAAAGGCTATTGGAAGGATTCTCATTAGTGATCCGTTTCCATTGTCCCTTTCACCGATTCCACCAGACAATATCGCTTCACAGCCATTGTCATATCTGCCGATTCCATCCATGGTGGCACCGCCTATGTCATAGGCATAGCCGTATGGTGTGAACTCTCCCTCATTAAGCCATGCAGAAAAGTTTTTCATGATCATTTCATAATCTATGGATTCATGCAACCTTAAGTTTTCTTCATGATTTGCCATTTTCAGGCTTTCGCTTAATCCATCCATAGTTGCAAGGATAAGGCTTGAGTCATCTGACCAGCTTCCAGGTGGCATGTCGAATGCACCATATCCTCTCATATCAGTTACTGGATCCAAGTCTCTCTCATCCCTTGAGATGAATTGGACTGGAAGTCCAAGTGCATCTCCTACAATCTGTCCCATAATTCCTGATTTAATACAACCCATATTATTTTCCTCCTTTACCTTTTTTATTAAATCTGTTTCTGGTTTCTTTTATATTTTCCATATGATTGAAAGATCTCTCCTTAATTTCAGAAGGATATCTCTCATAAATGTCATAATATTTGCATCCCTCTTCATTAATGATATAAATGTCATCTGAACCCATTCTTGAAGCTTTCTCAAGATACAATACAGGATTTTCATCCTCAAGAACTAAAAAGTAAATGATTGATTCGAAGGGAACTTCAATTATTTACCTTCTGTTTAACAGGTCTTCAGTTATCAGTTCCTCATTCTCATCAATGCAGTTTCTCTTTAGAACTTCATCGTTCAATCTGTTCAATACAAGTTCATCAAAGCTTTTCCTAATCTTTGTCAAATCGTGCATGATATCACTTTCCTTTGCTTTTTCATTGCCTCTGATTGTTCAAAATATTAATTGGATTTTAAAAAAGCAAATAAAATTAGAATTCCTCATTCAAGTCTCCGTGGGAAAGCCTTTTGCCAATCAGCCTGCACACTTCGGCTAAGTATAAATGATTGTTTAGGTAGATGGTTTTAGGATCAGGATTGCTAAACATGAAAATGTTGTCGTCATCCATCGCATTCTCATATTCACTTATCTGCTCAATTAGACTATTTCTCTCTTTTTTAAGCTCTGATAGACTATCATTCTTGATGATTTGTGAGTAAGTTTTTGGATCAATCATCATCTTTTATCACATCCTTATGAATATTTATATATTTCTTCTCTCTTTGCTGGGTTTCAATCCACCCTTTAGGCTTATCCAAATTGAACCTTTCACTATGGAAGGTGAATATTTCCTTTCCTTCATACTTGGCATAGACATGCTCTACAGCCTCATCAAGAGCCTTCCCTTCACCGAATTCCTCATAAACACCGAAGATGAATTTGAACTCGTTGAATCTTATCGCATGATGTTTAAGGGGCCTACCTGTCAGGATTCCTCCGACACCGCGAGTGTAGGTCATTCTATCGAGGTTCACGAAGACCCATTGGGTGGTACCGTACTTATATGCCTTATGGGGCTTGTGTGCGATTCCATTGTCCTTCAGATATTCGAGGACTCTGCCTATGTCCCAGTCGAAAATAAGAATATCCTTATTTTTTGTATCATAGTCTTTTCCATTTTCATATATGTCACCCCACTTTTAAAAATATTTATTTAAAATTATAAATCTGAATCTTCTATATCATATTTTACTTTATTTGCAAATTGCCAGTTTCTGCAGGTGTAGTATTCAGGCCTATCTGCATACTTTTGGTTTTTATCTATATCCTCCTCACTGAATTCTATCCTTTCTGCGTTCTTCAGTCTTATGGTTATTCCGTTAAAGGAATATTCAAAGGATGCCCCTCTTTTCTCTTTCCAAGCCAAGTGGAAATTGTTTTCCCAGTTGTATGGAGATGAACCGCCACAAAGGTAATAGTATTTGGCTTCTGACTCGTCAAGACATACCTTCTCTTCATGCCTTGTCCATTTATTGATCTTCTTGCTTGCATATCCTTTGAGGCATGGCTTGCAATGTTTGCTTAAGTCCACATCATTTACATACATCAGCCATATGAATGACCATTGGCTTTTGATGTCTATCTCTTCGATTATGCTTGCTATGATTATTCCCCCTTTACATTTATTTCATAGGATGTTTTTATCCTTCCTGAAGGATTGTAATGCATTTGCGGCCAACATACTTTTGGCCTAAGGATATTCCGCTTGTGTGATCATTGTCTGGATGTATTCCCTTGTTCAATATCTCATTGATTGCCATGATCACTCCATCATTGGTGTCTTTGCTGTAAATGGGAAATATTACATAGGACCTATTGCCTAAGAACTTATCATTGAGTCTTATGATTCCTTGTCCTCCCCAAGTGTTTTTAACTTCTCCCTCCAGTATGATGTCATGTTTTCTAAGTTCCAGGTTCAATGGAAATTGTGAACTGATGACAATGCATTTTTTGCCGACATATCTGCGGCTGAAATCTAGCTGATGCTTGTCTTCCTCCAGCTGTGTTTCCTTATTGAGTATCTCATCAACTGATATGATTATGCTGCTTCCAATATTCTGACGAAGGATTGGGAATATTGCATAAGTGAAATTGTTAAGTAATTTATTTTTTATGCGAATCACTCCTTTGTTCCCTTTATTCATCTTTACCTTTCCATCGTAGATTATGTCCTTTTTGTTAATTGATAGATTAATAAAATCAACCATTTTATCATCTCCTTTTTTTTTGAAAGTTTGTATAAAAGCTTTTTAGGAAATTTAGGAATAAAAAGACTGATTATCCAAATCTCTTTATTAAAAAACAGTTAATTCCAATTAAAAAAAATTACTATAAATATATTAGTGGTGCATTGATGTATGGTGGATAATTTTTCTTTTATGGTGGAATATGTTTTTTTTTAAAAATTTCCCTTTACATTTTGTAATTCTATTTCTGTAATAAGTTATATATAAATGTTTCTCTAAATTATTACAATTTGAATTTTTTTAATTTATTATATTTTATAAAATTTCTTAAATTAATTATTTTTGTTAAAAAATAATTAATTTTAGTTTTATTTTAGTTTAAAAGATAAATTATCTTTTTTTACTTATTATAT
>JADLKP010000114.1 GCA_016838945.1 Methanobrevibacter sp. | reverse complement strand
ATTAAAAATTATAAAAATAAAAAAAGAAACATAGAAAAAATCCATGTTTAAAATGTATAATGTATGTTGTGCAATTTGTACAAACATACTGAACTGCTTGAAGGGAATGCATAAATCATATGATCAAGCTCTTCAAGACTGATTTTTTGATTGATGATAAATGTAAACATGTTTGCTACATTTTCAGCATCTGCTGCGATTATTTCAGCACCTACAATCTGCTTATCCTTATCTACTATTACCTTTGCTTCTGCTGTCCTATCGTTTTTAAGCTCTAAAGAATAGGATTTTCCGTATTGGATTCTATGAACTTCATATTCATCCATCTCTTCAGCTACAAAGGCAGGAACTCCAACGGTAGCTATTCTTGGAATTGTATATGCAACTGCAGGAACAACAGGATAGACTATCTTTTCAGGATCTTCCTCCAATAATGCTTTTCCAAGGTATTTTGATTGATGGATTGCAACGGTTACAAGCTTTGCAATGCCACTGTCAGCAACATCGCCGCATGCATAGATGTTAGGAACTTCAGTTTTAAGGTATTCATCAACCTTTATTCCTCTTTTGGTATATGTCAATCCGACATTTTCAAGACCAATGTCTTCAACATTAGCCTCTCTTCCCATAGCTGCAATCACATAGTCACCGGTTAAGCTTAATCCGCTTTCGCAATTCACTGTAAATCCATTTTCATAAGCCTTATTATCTATTTTAGCATCAGGATCTCTTAATACCTCATCTGTGTTCAATGCATTTTCAAGATTAAGCACTCTTTCTTCAGGATTATAGATGATTAGATTTTCATCCTTGGTTACTTCAGTTACGGTTTCATTGAAATGGAATCTGATGTTCTTTTCTTTTAGCATTTCAATTACCTTTTGGACATATGGTTGGTGGAAGTATTTTAAGGCCATATCCCCTCTTATGATTACATCTGCACTAAGTCCTGCTTCTGCAAGTATTGAAGCGAATTCCATACCTACAAAACCTGCTCCTATGATGATTGCATGTTCTGGAAGCTCTTCAATATCTAAAAAGTCAGTGCTGTCATGCAAGTATTCCTTTCCAGGAATATCTGGAATGACTGGCTTTAAACCGGTGCAAATTACTATTTTTTCAGTGGTATATTGTTTGTCCCCCACTTGAACTGTATGCTCATCAACAACAGTTCCTTTTCCATGAGCTACATCAAGATCATATTCCTTGAATTTTCCATCAAGGAAAGGAGCCATATTAGCAATTCGCGCACGTTTCAATTCCATCAATGCTGTCCAGTCAACATCGAAGTCTCCAGATTTCCCACATCCTTCGAAATTATCTGCCAATGCTTTGATTTCATATGGAGCATCAAGAATCGCTTTTGAGTTGCATCCTCTATTAGCACAGGTTCCACCGTATAGGCTTTCTTCTACAATCAATACTTTAAGACCAGCTTTTCTTAAGAAACGGCCACCTTGCCATGACGCATTTCCACTTCCAATATATATTACATCATAATCCATAGTTATCATCTAGTATTTTTTAAAATTAGTATACTATTTGTTCTAAATAGTATAAATGATTATCTTATTTAATTATTAAAAAAGAGCATGAGTTAAAAATTAGTAAAAGAATTAAAAATATTTAGAATATTTAGAATATTTAAAAAATTAAAAATCTTTAAAATATTTAGATTATTTAAAAAATTAAAAAATTAAAAAAAGTAAATTGGGAGAATTATAATTCTCCTCTTTCTCTTCTTTCATCAAGAAGTTTTAAACCGATTTCTCCTAATTTGTATTTTTGGATTTTACCACTTGTGGTAAGTGGGAATTCATCTACAAAGAATACATATTTAGGAACTTTATATCTTGCAATGTTACCAATGCAGAAATCTCTGATGTCCGCTTCGGTGACTTCTTCAAAACCAGGTTTCTTGATAATGAACGCACCTACTAGCTCACCATACTTCTCATCGGGAATACCTCCCACTTGAACGTCCTGAACACATTCATGGGTGAAAAGATACTCTTCGATTTCTCTTGGATAGATGTTTTCTCCACCACGGATGATCATATCTTTTATCCTTCCTACAATGGAGTAGTAACCGTCTTCATCTACAGTAGCCAAGTCTCCAGAGTGTAGCCATCCATCCGGTTCAATGGTTTCAGCTGTCTTTTCAGGCATATTGTAGTATCCTTTCATTACATTGAAACCTCTGCACATGATTTCTCCAGTCTCACCAGGTCCAAGCTCTTCTCCAGTTTCAGGGTCCACGATCTTTACTTCAATGTTAGGGAATTTTCTACCTACTGTACTGATCTTTTTCTCAAAGCTGTCTGAAGCGTTGGTTTGTGTAAAACCTGGTGCAGCTTCTGTAAGACCGTATACGCTGGTAATCTCCTTCATGTTCATTTTTTCAATTGCATCCTTCATGGTTTCAACAGGGCAAGTGGAACCTGCCATAATGCCTGTTCTAAGTGAAGACATGTCAAACATGTCGAACATAGGGTGAGTCATCATACCGATAAACATTGTAGGCACTCCATAAATGGAAGTGCACTTTTCCTTTTGGATTGAGGAAATAGCAAGCAATGGATCATATTCTTCAAGCATGACCATGGTTGATCCATGGGTAATTACTGCCATAACACCAAGCACAGTTCCAAAACAGTGGAATAAAGGCACTTGCAAGAGGAGTCTGTCATTTTTGGTGTAGTTCATGTTTTCCCCAATGTAGTAACCGTCATTTACAATGTTACGGCTTGTAAGCATTACTCCTTTAGGGAATCCTTCAGTACCGCTTGTATATTGCATATTGATTACATCATGTTGTGTTACGGAATCCTTCACCTTTTGATACTTTTCATCATCGTAGTTCATACCGAGCAATAATAATTCATTGGTATTGAACATTCCTCTGTGCTTTTCCTGTCCTACATGAATCAGATATTTCAAGTAAGGGAATTTTTCACTGTTTAAATTTCCTCTGGCACTGGTTTTCATTTCAGGTACAAGTTCGTGGATAATGTCGAAATAGCTTGTATCCCTGAATCCGTCAGTCATAGCCAGTGCTTTCATGTCTGACTGTTTCAATACATATTCAAGTTCATGAGACTGATAAGCTGTGTTTACAGTCACAATGGTTGCACCTATTTTAGCGGTTGCAAACATAAAGGTTAACCATTCAGGAACGTTTTTAGCCCAAATACCTACATGATCTCCTTTTTCAATTCCAATGGCCAATAAACCTTTTGCCATATTGTTTACTCTTTCATCAAACTCTTTGTAAGTAAATCTAAGGTTTCTATCAGGATAAACGATAAATTCATGATCTGGTTGTTTTTCAACTTGGGTTTCAAAGAATCTTCCAAGTGAAAGTTCAGTAAATAGTTCACTCATATTTTCACCATTTTGATAATTAATTAATTTATTTTTTTAATTATTCTTATAATTCGTATAAAGGTCAAATACAAAATTAATTAATATGGAGTGTATAAAACAGCTAATATTTTAGCTTTTCCTCCAGTAGAGTGTAAATGGTGAGGGACAACAGAATCATAGAATATACTGTCACCTACAGCTACTGTAAATTTGTCTTTACCATATTCCACTTCGATTTCACCTTCTAATACATAAATGAACTCTTCTCCTTCGTGAGAGGATAACTTATGCTCTTTTTCATAAGTGATGTCGATTATGAATGGATCGATGTTTCTATCGATTTTACCTGCACCTAATGAGTGGAATTCTAAGTTGGTTGAGTTTGTAACGTCTTCCCTTCCAGAGAAATATAATACATTGTCAGGTTTTCCGCCTCTTACAACAACAGGTCCAAGCTGTGGTGTGTCATCGAGGAAAGTTCCAAGTCTTACGCCAAGAGCTTTTGCCATTTTGGTAAGTGGGGTAAGGGAAGGAATGATTTCTCCGTTTTCCATAGCTTTGAGAACTTCAAGCTTCACATCACTTTTTTCAGCAAGTTCTTCAATGCTCATGTTTTGTCTTTCTCTAATGCTTTTCACTTTTAAAGCAAATTCTTTGTTTTGTTCCATTGTTTCACCTTTATACATTTAGCAATATTAAGTAAATTAGTTGATTAATATACATTATTTAAAAATTGTAAAATTTTTTTGAGTTCTTAAGTTTATCAAATCTAAAAATTGTAAAATTTTTTGAGTTCTTAAGTTTTCCAAATCTCTAAGCGAGTAATTTCACAAAATGAAATAAAAAAATAGAATTAAGAAGTTATAAAATCAATAACAAAAAAAGGATATGAAATTTATTCATCATCTGAACTGTCATCACTAGGGGTCGGTTTCGGTTTAGAATCTGAATCATCCCCGCTATTTCCATTATTGTTTGAATCAGAATTACCGTTTTGACTGTCACTGTTGTCATTTGGCTTGTCATCAGTGTCATCGTCAATATCTGTATCTGTGGAATTGTCAGTTGAATTGTCTGTTTCATTAACTTCTTCTACTACTTTTTTCGGTTCATAAACTGCATTTATGCTAGCTGGAGCAAAGTTATCATCATCCAATGCAATCATCTTATCAGTATCATTTATTCCTGGAAATGATCCCATAACTAAATCTCCTGTAAATGCAGCTGCGAAATTACTCAATCCCAAGGCAAGGACTGCAATAATCAGGAATATCAAGAAGTTAGCTTTCTTATCAACTTTCATATTCTCACCTCACTTAAATTCATCTTCAAAATTCTTCTAATGGTATATTATTATTTGTTTGTAGAAAAACTAATATACATTATTAAGTTGTATTAAATTAGTATTTATATATTGTGGTGATTTGTTTAATTTTTTAATGTTTCATTTCCTAATAAGTTCTTATTTCTGAATTCATTTAACTATTTTTACTTAAAACTATTTAAAGTGGTTAAGGATTGATAATATTTTTAATTGTTCAATTTCTTTCAATATCTTATTGAAATATGCATTCACATTCTTTTTTCATTGGTGCATATTTTCATACATTGTGGTAAACATTTATATAGCTTAAGGGACATATAAGATTATGTCGGAAATCGGAAGCCGACTTCCGACTGATAAATTTTTTATATTGATTGAATTATGAGAAAATGATAATATGGTTATGTTAAGTGCAGGAGATACAGCATGGATACTCACAGCAACTATCTTGGTCTTATTGATGAGCATCCCTGGTGTAGCTTTCTTTTATAGTGGTTTAACAAAAAGGAAAAATGTGTTAAATACAATGTTTTTAACTTTTATAGCATTCTCCATAGCAAGTATAATTTGGGTGGTTTATGGATATCCATTTGCTTTTGGAGATGTAAGCATAGGTGGATTGATTGCTCAGCCGGCACACTTCTTCATGTCAGGCATAGGAATTGATGATTTAACTGGATCCATTCCTACAATATTGTTTATTGTATTCCAATTGACATTTGCAGGTCTTACTGCCGCACTTATTTCAGGATCAATCGTTGGAAGGATGAAAGCATCCGCATGGATGTTATTTATAGTTGCATGGGTAACTTTAGTTTATATCCCTATTGCCCACTGGGTATGGGGAGGAGGATGGCTGATGCAAATGGGTGCATTGGACTTTGCAGGAGGTACCGTTGTACATATTAATTCAGGGGTGACTGCATTGGCATTGGCACTTGTTCTTGGAAAAAGGAAAGAAGCTTCATTGCTTCCTCATAACTTAGGTTATTCAGTATTGGGTGCAGGATTCCTATGGTTTGGATGGATGGGATTCAATGGGGGATCTGCTCTTGCAGCTAATGGGCTTGCGGCATCCGCAATTTTGGTTTCAAATGTTTCAGCAGCTACCGCTTTGATTACATGGGTATTGATTGATATCATTAAAGTTGGAAAGCCAACTATGTTAGGAGCTATTACCGGCGGAGTTGCAGGACTTGTTGCAATCACTCCTGCAGCAGGATTTGTAGATGTTCCTGCAGCTATTGTAATCGGATTTTTAACAACATTCGTATCTTATTATGCAATTTATTATCTAAAATCAAAATTAGGCTATGATGATGCATTGGATGTATTTGGAGTCCATGGTCTTTCAGGTGTTTGGGGAGCTATTGCTACAGGTATTTTCGCTTCACCTCTTATCAATGAGGCATCCGGTTTGATCTTTGGAAATCCGGCTCAGCTCACTATCCAAATCATTAGCGTGATTGCAACAATGGTTTATGCATTTGTAATAAGCTTGATTCTAGCTAAGATCCTTGATAAGACAATTGGAATCAGAGTTGAAGAAAAGGCTGAAATTGAGGGACTTGATGCAAACTTGCATGCAGAATCTGGATATAGGCTATAAATTGAGGCATATGTAAAATCAGGTGATATTAATGAAAAGGATAATTGCTGTAATTCGTCAGGAAAAGTTTGAAACTGTGAAAAAAGCTTTGCTAGATGCTGGCTGTGAAGGAATGAATGTATCCGAGGTTAAAGGAAGAGGCAGGCAAATGGGTATCAGGGAATCTTATAGAGGTTCCAGCTATTGCATTGATCTCATTCCAAAGACCCGTCTTGAACTGGTTGTAAATGATGAAGATTTAGAGCGCATTTTGGATGTAATCATTGAAAGCGCTCGAACTGGTGAAATCGGTGATGGAAAGATTTTCGTTTCCGATGTGGCTGAGGTAATCAGAATCAGAACTGGAGAAAAAGGTTCTGATGCTGTATAACTCAAACTTTTCCCCCCAGCTTTTCCCCCAGCTTTTCCGCTCCTTCGGAGCGCAAAACCTGGACCAAAATCTTTTTTTTTAGTTGGGAGTAATCCAACTATTATTATTTTTTTAATTATTATTTTAATTATTTTTTTACTATTTTTACTATTTTTACTATTTTTACTATTTTTACTATTTTTACCGGTTAATGATTTTATTAAATTAATAAGTTAAGTTTTTATATTTTTAACAATAAAAATAACTTTATTAATTTTTAGGATTCAATATTATGAGTGAGCGATTACAATGGAATAGTGCCCTTTCATTTATATTTGCTATGATTGGTGCTGCAGTTGGGCTTGGAAACATATGGAGATTCAGTTACGTATTGTAT
>JADLKP010000113.1 GCA_016838945.1 Methanobrevibacter sp. | reverse complement strand
AATTAGATTAAACTATCATTTAATTAATCACTATTCTAATTAAACTTAATAGAAATTTTTTCTAAAAATCTCACAATATTCGAAACCAAGATATTTTTTATGTTGTGATGAAAAAATTTTTACAGTAGAAATACACCTCTCTCTAATATATGAAAATTTTTGTCAAATAATGAATTTTCACCATTTAATAATTGAATGAAATGAACTAATTATAAATATTAGACAATTTATAAAATTATATAATGTTGATGAAAAAGATCTATTCAATTTTTATCAATGACAAATAAAAATTTTCCAGAGCAAAATAAATTTTGCATTTATATGCAAAAGAAAAGAAAAATTCATAAAAAAATTTTCTATTGTAAATTTTTTAAAAAAATTATGATTCTCTGTGAACTGAAAATCATTTTACAAATATTAAAAAATAAAAGGTTGGAAGCAAAATGGATGGAAGATTAGATATAGATTCCTTTGAAAAAGCAATTAATGGATTGAATAAAAATTTAGCAGATGTAGGATTATTGTTTAGGGCAAATATGCCACTTCTTGCTACTGATGCAACTCAAGAGACCAAAGAAAACTGCGTAGACAAAATGTCTGACAGAATAGCTGAATTGCTAGATTCATTCAGAGAAAGTTATGGCTACTACAATGACTTTTATGAAAAAATTAAAGAAAACATCAGGAATGACAACATCGAAAATCCTGAAGAATATGACGTGTTCTTCAATCATGCAAATGAGACATTTCCAAAATACATTGATGAACTTGGACAAAGCATTGATAGCCTATGTGACATACCGGTAAAGACTGAAAAGTTCGAATCAACAATGAGAGAACTAGGCGCCATCATTGAAAATTTCCGTTTTGACTTTAAAAGAACATTGGCAGTCTCTGATGTTTATGAAGTTCAAAAGCAAATGAAAGAAGAAAACAAGAATTAAATGATTGATGAAATTATGCTTTTTAAAGCATTATTACAGTGATAAAATGACTTATCAAATTAATGACCCTGAAGAAATTGATTGGGCTTATTTCTGGCAAAAGAAGCTTGAAGCAAAAAATGACCGGTCTAAGGATTGGAATAAAAGAGCCCCTAATTTTGGCAAATCCGCTAAAAAGGACGATTATCACATCAAATTAATGGAAAAGATGACAATTTATAAGGAGGACACCATTCTTGACTTAGGATGTGGTGAAGGCAGCATAACAATTCCACTTGCCAAGAAGTCCAAATCAGTTACAGGTGTTGACTCTGCATATAAGATGCTTGAGATATTGAATAAAAAAGCTCAAAAAGAGAATATAAGCAATATTAAGACAATTGAAGAGGATTTGACTAAAATTACAGTTGATAATATAGGAAAACACGATATTGTTGTAGCTTCAAGATCATTGAATGGAGTCCTAAACATAAAGGAAACCATTGCAAACATCAATGAAATTGCAAACAAATATGTCTACATAACTCTTTTTGGACCAAATAACTGGAAAATTGAAAGGGAATTTTATGAATCCATCGATAAGGAATACTTTGAGTTCCCATCACACAGATACTTCTTCAACATTCTTGTGGATATGGGAATCCATCCTAATGTTGAAAACCTGAACATAGGCCATGAAAGGGAATATGAAAGCGTTGAAGAAGCGTTGGAAAGTGGAAAATGGAGATTGGATAGCTTGGATGATAAAGAGAAAGAAGAGCTATGCAAATACCTTGAAGATATCCTTGAGGAAAATGAAAATGGAAAGCTTTCAAATCCAAATGATAAGGCAGATTGGGTATTATACCGGTGGAAAAAATAAGCATTATAAAAATAAGCTTTTAAAACGAAGGCTTGAATATGGTTAGAAAAATAATAATCGAAGATGAAAATGAGATTGATTGGGAAGAGCTTTGGACTAGAAAAATGGATAAAAAAGGAGACAGAGGAAAAGACTGGACCAAAGCGGCTGTAAAGTATGGCGAACGTGCTAGTAAGGACAATTACACAGAGCAATTGATTTCAAAAATGATTCTGTCTAAAGAGGATACTGTTTTAGATGTCGGTTGCGGTGAAGGAAGCGTAACAGTTCCTTTATCTAAGGAAGTAGCAAGCGTTACTGCCCTTGATGTAACCGATAAAATGCTTGAGATATTGAATGAAAAGATAAAAGAAAATGGCATTGCCAATATCAAAACAAATAAAGATGATGTAAATGAGGTTACATTAGAGAAATATGGCAAATATGATATTGTTTTGGCTTCAAGAGCCATCAATGGGATAAAAAGTCCCAGAAAAGTATTTTCTAATTTTAATGAAATAGCTAATAAATATGTCTTCATCACTATTTTCGGACCAAACAACTGGAAACTTGAAAAGGACTTCTTCAAATACATTGGAAAAGAGTATTATGGAACACCTTCCTATACAATTCTCCTTAATCTTCTTGCAGAAATGGACATTTATCCCAATGTAATTAATTTAGATGTAGGGCCTGTTAGAACATATAAAACCATTGAAGAAGCTATGGATAATGGAAAATGGAATTTAGATAAATTCAATGAAGATGAACAGAAATTATTGCCCAAATACTTAGAGTCTGTATTGAAAGAGAATGAAGAGGGTCTGCTAACTAACAAAGAGGATAAACCTGATTGGGTATTGATTTGGTGGAAGAAATGAAGATGGAAGATGAAATTAATCCTTTAGAACTGGATTGGGAATACATTTGGCAGAAATCCATTAAAAAAGGCATGAAGAAAGAGAAAAATTGGGATAAAATAGCTAAAGATTATGGCAAATGGCTTGAAAATGATGATTATCCTAATGTTTTAATAGGTCAGATGAGAATATCCTCTGAAGATACTGTTTTGGATATGGGTTGTGCAGAAGGCACAATTACTCGAAAAATAGCTAAAAAAGCCAAATCAGTTACAGGACTCGATAAATCAAAGTTAATGCTTGAAGAACTTAATAAACGTGCTGAAGATGAAGGTTTATACAATATCAAAACTATCCAAATGGATATAAAGGAATTAAGCCATGAAAAGATTGGAGATTATGACATTGTTCTTGCTTCAAGATGCTTAAATGGAATATCCAATATAAAAGAAACTGTTTTGACTCTTAATGAAATAGCAAACAAATATGTTTATATTACTGTTTTTGGTTCAGCAAGCCATGAATACAAAAAGGAAAAAGCAGAAATAGCTGGAAAGGAATTTAAATCTGGAACTGATTACAGCGTATTGTTTATGCTTTTAAAAAGTCTCGGAATCGAAGCGAACATAGTCCAATTGGAATGTGAGAATCTAAAGGAATATGCAGATATGGATGAAGCAATCCAAAGATCCATGTGGAAACTTGGAGAATTGGAAGAAAAAAATAAGATAGCATTAGAAAATTATTTTAAGGAAATGTTCTTTAAAAATGAGAGAGGAAATTGGGTTAATCCTAAAGATAAAACAGATTTAGTATTGATCTGGTGGAAAAAAGAATGGTAATGGAAAAATAATAGATGAGAAAAGAAAAAGAAATAATATTAAAAAAGATAAAAAAGAAGAATCAAAAATAAAAAAAAAAGAAAAAGAAAATTTAGATAGGTTCTTCATCATGGAAGAAATCATACACCTTTTCCATTTCTGCAGGGATATCAATTCCTTGAGGGCATTGTATATTGCACTCACCACAGAAAGTACAGCTGTCTGCCCTTTCATCCTTATTCACTAACCAGAAATAAGGAGCTGCAGTCTTGTCAATATAATCCAAGCTTTTTGCAATATTATACTGCTTGAAACAATGTGGAATATCCACTCTATTATGGCATGGCATACAGTATCTGCATCCAGTACAAGGAATCTCCTCTCTAGACTTATAGACTTGAGTGACATCCTTTAGGATTTGCCTGTCATGTTCGCTCATTGAATTTACATCACAGCTTTCTGCAATGGCTACATTTTGCTTAACCTGATCCATATTGCTCATACCACTGAATACAGAAGTTACAAGAGGCTTGTCCCATAAATATTCAAAAGCCCATTCTACAGGACTTCTCTTTTTATCGGCAGTATCCCAAAGAGCCTGCACTTCATCGGGAATATTATTGATTAAGCTTCCACCACGCAACGGTTCCATAATAACGTTTCCGAGACCTGCCATTCCTACAAACTCTAAACCGCCAAGACCACTCTTATAATCTTCATCAAGATAGTTCACTTGAGTTAGAATGACATCCCACTTATCATAGGAATCCATAATTGTAAAGAAAACATCCAAGTCATCGTGGAAGGAAAAACCAACATATTTAGCTCTTCCATCTTCAAGTATGCTGTCTAAGAATTCCAACACATCCATACCATATAACTTATTCCAGAAGTCTATCTTAAGGGAATGCAACATGTAAACATCAATATAATCAGTCTGCAATCTTTCCAATTGCAAATCAAGGAACTTATCCATATCTTCCCTTTTATTTACAAGCCATCCAGGCAATTTGGTTTGTATCACAACATCATCACGAATGCCTCTTTCAGCAAGGTATTTGCCTAAAAACGGCTCTGCATTACCTCCTAAGTTTCTATTTTTACTATGGAATGAATAAGCAGTATCAAAATAGTTTACGCCATGCTCGATTGCATAATCAAACATTTTGCTAGCCTCTTCCTCATCAATTTCATAAAAATGCTCCTTATGAGGTAGACGCATACATCCAAAACCTAAATTAGATACTTCCAAATCAGTCTTGCCTAATTTTCTATAAAACATTGTGTCACCTAAAACAACTTTAAATCATATAATACTATGTCTTATAAAATATATAAAAATAGCTAAAATTATTTTAAAATAAATAAAAATGAAACTAAAAAAGAATTAAAAATGAATTATAAAAAATGAATTATAAAAAATGAAATAAAAAAAATTATAAAAAAATAGAATGGGAAAAGGAATCAATCCAAGTAATTTTCTATATGATTAAAGAAGAGATATAAATTAGACTCAACTTTCCTTAAGCGTGTCTTATATTCAATCAATAAATCAATTCTTTCCTCATCATTCAAATATTTTCCATCATAAATCAATGGAATCTCAGATAAATCTCCCATAAAAAGAAGTTTTACTTGATCTTTAGTCAAAATGGATGAGAATCTAATTATATTGTTGAAATTTTCTTCATTGAATTCCAAACCAACAGATTCCAGATATTCCTTGAATTTATCAATTTCTTCATTGTATATTGGGACCAATTTTATTGCAATATTATACTTCCATTCCTCATCCCAAGGATGAAGTTCCCTTAACTTTTCAATTAAAAAATTAGTGGAATCCTCTAAATTGTCCCCAAATTGATTAAAATCCATTTTATCCCTAAATTATCCTATTGACATGATAAGAATTATTATAAATAAAATTATAAGCACTCCGCAGCATACTGCACCAAGGTCATCAGGACCATTAGCAGAGGCATTAGGTTTTGCAGTAGTTGTGGAACTGTTTGAAGAACTGTTTGAAGAACTGTTGCCTCTTAGATTAGTGGAAAAGTTCTGAGCTACCAATCTGTTGCCGCAATTTCCACAGAATATTGCAACATCCCTATTCTCATGACCACAATTTGAACAAATCTTTGACATATTTTACCCCCTCATTAACAAATAAACCTAAAAATTAAATAAATAAAAAAATAGAAACCAAAAATGCCTTAAGCATTTTCAGTCATTATAGGCACAACTTGTTTCTTACGGGAAACAACACCTTCCAACAATACGGTATTGTCTTCCATTTTTACACCATACGCCTTTTCTACAAGTCCAGCATCTTTTCCAAGAGCAATCACTTGAGAATTGCTGTTTACAATATCAGTGATTAAAAGCATGAACAAGTCTAATTCTTCTTCTTCAATGATCTTTTCCATTCCTGCTTCCAAATCATCTTTCATTTCCATTACATCTGCGATATCTGCAGTGTTTACTTGGTTTACAATGGATTTGACATCTTTAAAGTCAATCTGTTTTGCATCCAAACTTAAGATTTCTGGAATGGTGAAGCTGGATAAGTCAGTTCCTGCCTTTAACATTTCCAAACCGTAAGCTTCATAATCGATTTCAGCAATTTCTGCAAGTTCTTCCACTGCTTTCTTATCATCTTCAGTGGTTGTTGGAGATTTTAAAAGCAATGTATCAGAGATTATTGCAGATAACATTAAGGAAGCTATGGTCTTATCTGGAACAAAACCATTTTCCTTGTATAATTTTAATAAAACTGTTTCAGTACAGCCGACAGGTTCAGTTCTTACAAATAAAGGATAAGAAGTTTCAAAAGCTATTTTGTGGTGATCTACAACTTTTAAAATATTTGCATTTTCTATATTGTCTACAGATTCGGCAGGACTGTTATGATCAACAAGAATTACATCAGCATCATCTTCAACTTTTTCAATAAGTTCCGGAGCTTCAATGTCAAAGTAATCTAAAACATATTCAGTTTCCTTGTTAAGACTACCTAATCTGCATGCTATGACTTCATTACCTAATTTGGTTTCAAGGTCTGCCATTACAAGACTTGAGGTAATGGAGTCAGTATCAGGACTTTTATGTCCAAAAATAAATGTTTTACTCATTTTTTCACCTTTCGAATATTGAATAAATTATATCAAAATAATAATGATGATTTTGATTTTTCACATTATTAAATAAATTATATGAAATAACAATAATATTTTGATTTTTCACATTATTAAATATTTATGAAAATTTAAAAAAAAGACTCATTAGATTATAGTTTAGAAACTTAGATTAAAAATCTAAGCTTCTAAACCTGAATTATAAACTATACCAAAAAAAGAAAACTAGAAACTAATGTAAAGGGGGTGATATGTTAAAAGAATATTCTAAAAGTATAGTTATAATTCTATAAGTATAGATATTCACTTAACCATATAAATAGTTTGCTATAAAAAGAGATAAAACAATTGTTATATCTACAAAAATTTGAGGCTGTAAAATTTTATAGGCTTTTTTTAAAAATTTTTTCTTTGATTTATTTTGCTTCGTTAAATAAAAACTAGTTAA
>JADLKP010000369.1 GCA_016838945.1 Methanobrevibacter sp. | reverse complement strand
GATATATCAAAATTAACTAAAAATTAACTAAAAATTAACTAAAAATTAACTAAAAATTAACTAAAAAAACTAAAATTAACTAATAATTAACTAAAAATTAACTAAAAATTAACTAAAAATTAACTAAAAATTAACAAAAATTTTATAGGTGTAAAAATGAAATTCAATTCAAAATATGCATATGTCTTATCTGCATTCTTCGTTCTTGCAATTGTAATTTCAAGTGTAGGAGCAGCAGATTTAGTGAAGGGGGACTTTGGAAATGAAGGTTTCCAAATGGATATTCCTTCAGGCAGTGACTTTTCAAAAGCGGCTACCACCAACTTGAAATTTGGTGACATGGCTATGAATATGGACGTTTTTGAAAATAAAGGGGATAACTCTAAGGACATTAGCTCAATCATTTATCTCAAAGATGGAACTCCAGAAAAACAAATGGTTTCAGATATGCTTGCTGACCTTAAAAAAGAGGGAAAGGTCATTGAGGAAACAGATGACTATCTTGTAGTTGAAAACCAAAATTCCAATGATTTCTTCAATTTTGACATTGGAAATGGATTTGATGACTTATGGAAATTTGCTACCGGATTATTTTCTGATGATAACAGTGTAGATGTGTCAACTCAAGATGCAGACGTAAAGATATCTTCCGATAAAGGAATAAATGTTGCAGATGCTGACAATAATACTGTTTCTATATCCCGTGAAGGATTACATGTAAGCGATGCAAATGGTGAAGACGTCTCTATCTCTACTGATGGAGTAAAAGTCTCTGGTGGAAACGATTCTAATGGAGAATCTCCAGATGCAAATGTTTCAGTGGATGCAGATGCTGTTGCAAATTTTGATGAGGGAGATTATTTAATCTGCATTAAAAATCAGGCAAATGACCAAGTGATCATCATAACCGGAAACGATTTGGATTTGATGAAATCAATTGCAGAAACCTCATCATTTAGCGAGAATTAGAATTTTGACTAATTTTTATTCTCATTAATATTTTTTATATTTTTATTTTTATTTCCTCCAATTTTCAT
>JADLKP010000368.1 GCA_016838945.1 Methanobrevibacter sp. | reverse complement strand
CTCCATAAGGAATGATTTGAAACTTTTGTTTAACTTCGTAGCTAGTTCACCAAGAACATCACTACAGATACCTCTATATTGGTTAAGTATGCTGGTTTTATCCATCTTTATTAGGCTTTCGTCAGCTATAAAGATACTGATAATCAGCTGCTTAACCATCTTTTTTTTATGTTAAACTATGTTATGTAAATCATTGAAATTTAATTAGTTAATTGAATATTTACCGAAGTATTGATTTAATATATTATATAAAAATTTTAAACTGATTTCTATCTTATTAAAGACAGTTATAGAAGTATTTCAACTTCTTTCGAATAAGTGCTTCCCATTTTTTAATGAATTCTCATAGCAAAGTATACATTTCTGTATACATCATCAGACTAAAATGTGTATTACTGAAACAATTGATATCAAGCCTGAATTGACCAAGGTAGGACAGGACAAACTAAAAATATATTAACATTTATTTCAGACTTTCTTAATCATCAATTGCAAATAATTTGATAACTAATTTTAAGTCAAAGTTAGGGAGGATAGTAAAAAACAAAGCCAGATTTCAGGTATTTAATTCTATATTATAGATAATTCATAGTATTTATAGCTTGGAAGGTGGTTTTCCGAAATATGTCTTAAAGGCTGCACTGAAATACTTAACACTCGAGAAACCACACAGCTCACTCACCTCAGTGACGGTATATTTACCGGACTGAATCAACTTTAGGGCATGGTTTAGACGGATACTCTTGATGAAATCAATAGGGGAGAGATCTGTCAATGATTTGATCTTCTTGTAAAGAAGTGATGAACTGACATTCATCTCAGAGGCGAATGTATCCTTGTTGAATTGTGAGTTGTCCATGTTGGCATGAACCACACTCACTGCTTTCCTTACAAACTGATCATCCAGTTCGTTAAGATAGATTGATTCTCCATCTTCTTCATCAATTAGCCGAAGTGCTTTCTCTTTAATGATTTTCCGATTCTGAATGATGTTAAAAATGCGCTGGTGCAGCAGTGTCATGTCGAAAGGTTTGGTCAGATAAT
>JADLKP010000367.1 GCA_016838945.1 Methanobrevibacter sp. | reverse complement strand
ATGAGGCAAGGCCTTCATACATGTTTATATTGCTGTTACGATTCATACTGCAAAGGTACTAACTTTTTTTCAATCGTGTATCGTTTAGCGACAGTTTTTGGGTTAGCATCCGTACATTCTCCCCACAGGGTTTGTCGGGTGCGCCGAGTTTGCTCACATATACGGATACAGAGAAAAGAAACAGGTCTTGCAGAAATCTTCCTTGAAGCCTGATTCGAGAGAACTTGTAAGGACTCCTGCAGCGAGCAGATTAGGGATGCGCGTAGCGAATCCCTTTCTCTCCACAATTCCTAACGTTTTTCGTATAATCAAATCAGCGTATTATGGAAGGATCCGATCTCAAAAAATATCCATCCATCAAACTGTGCCTCGTACACTATTAAAAAAAAGGAATGGAGAAAAAGACAAGTAAATCTGTTGAAGACTGGCTGTACAAAGTTAAGGAATTCTCTATTTATTGCAAAGGCAAGAAGTATTTCTGTTACCATCAAAAAAAATTGGCGGTTACTTTTTCTCGTCTATGTTGCGGTCAATACACCTTCCCCGTGCTTCCTCAACCCTTCGATATTCCTTCGATAAGGCTTCGATAGGAGTGTATTGGATAATTAACATGAGTTCGACGAATTGTATTTGTCTTTACATTTGGCGACCTGCAAAAATGTTGTATCTTTAATAGTCTTGAAATACAAATGAAAACAAAACAGCCACAATGAATACCGAGAACAAGATTGCAGAAATATTTTGTGCTACAGATGATTAGGCTATGCCTATTTTCATTTCTGCAAGTTTTTTGATGCAATGATGGCAAAATACATGCTAAAACCAGTTAAGAAGAGAAGAATATCACCGTGATTCCACGATGTTAAAGGCAGAAATAACGATTGTCATGATTCTCTTTTTATAATAAAATGGAACATTGGCGGAAGTCGGACATAGCCTTTTCATGAAATATTTTAAAATATTGCTGTCCGGTAAAACTCAGAAGTGCATAGAAACCTTGCCCGAAGCCCAGTAAAATCAGGCTTCGGGCTTTCTTTTTGAAAAA
>JADLKP010000112.1 GCA_016838945.1 Methanobrevibacter sp. | reverse complement strand
GTTATAAATTCATTTCTATTTTTTTTCAATAAGTTAATAAAAAAGTAAAGATTTAATTACTTTTCTTATAATCAACCAATTCTCCAATTCTATTTACTATAGAATCAACTGATTTTTGGCTGTAATGCAATTCAAGTGCATCAAACTTGCATGATTTGACACAGTGTCCACATCCAACACATTTATTTTGATCAATTGTAATCTTGCCGTCTTCAAGACTAATTGCATCACCAAAACAGATATTGTCGGTTATGCATTTTTCACATAATCTGCATTTGTCATTGATTGTGTGAACTTCAACATCTTCAAGCCTTTTGATTTTATCGCTGATTTCATCATCTAAATCTGGAATAACTCTCCACAAGCAACAGCAAGGGCAGCAATGGCAAATGGTAAGCAATCCTTCTTTAGGCCTTACATTCATCCAAACGCTATCAATCTTATTTCTGCCTATGACATGGCTTAATCCAAGTTCATCTGCCTTTTCAACATGTTCCAAGGCTTCTTCTCTAGTTGCGCTTCTACCATATTTTGATGCTATCTTCTTGGATGATGGACCTATGAAAATGCAGCCGAAATCCTGAGGGTAATCCTGACAATTTGAGGAGGTTCTGCAAAGGCATTTGTGCATGATGACAATGTCTTCAGCTTGTTTTATTACTTCCTTAATGATTTCAGTTGGCACAAATTCGGAGTCATCTTTCTCGAAGCTTTGGTTGATTTCAATGTTTGCAGTGATGGTCTTATTGACTGCATTCTTATTTGGGAGGACATAAACTTCATCATCTTTAAAAAGAATGGTGTCGATGATTTTTTTAGCTATTTTAGACTTTTTGGTTAATCTTGAAAGGAAAAATCGTGTATGAAATGTCTTTCCAACTAAAAAAGTGGTTACATCTTCATAGTATCCTTTTCGTCTGTCTTCATCCTTCATGGTTAGCCCCTTTTTTATTACTCCATATAAAATATTGTTTTTCATATACTTAAAATTTTATATATTTTTTGAGCATTTTTCATTTGATGATTATGGTGTTTAGTCAATAGTGTATTTACACTTATTCATTTTCGTCTATCTTTTTATTCAGACGTCTTAGAATGCCCTTGAATGTATGCGCCTCTCTTCCAGTGATGAAAGCCCGATTGATTATGTTCTTGAATACCTTCAATCCGTTTTTCTTTTTATGATCTGGAATGGGTAGTGAATCAATTAGCTTTTCCATATCACTTATAAGATATTCCTTTTCAAGTGCAGTGCTTTCTTCCAATCCTTCAACAGGATACTTGTTTCTGTTTTTAAAGACTTCATAAAGAATGACTGCAGCTGCATGTGAAATGTTCATTATAGGATAAGTTGGGTCAGTTGGAATGCTTACGGTTATGTCACACATTTCGATTTCTGCATTTGTAAGGCCGTTCCCTTCCCTTCCAAATAGAATAGCTACCTTATCGTTGTAGTTCATTGATTTTCCAAGCTCTTCAGGTTTTATTGGAATTCTTGAAATGTTATAGCTTCCTCCAGGAGCTCCAGTTGAACCTACAATGAAATCAATCTCATTGTCCTTTACAAACTCTTCAACGGTATCATAAATCATTGCATTTTCAACGGTTTCCCTTGCATGCATAGCCTGATAATAAGCCTCATCCTTAAGGGTGCATGGGTTGATGAGAACCAATTTATGGAGTCCGAAGTTACCCATTGTTCTTGCTAAAAATCCAACATTTCCAGGAGATTCACATTCTACAAAAACAACATAGATGTTTTCCTTAAGGCGTTTGGTTTCTTCATCTTCATCTATTTCCTTAAGTTTGCCTCTATCTGATGATTTGTTCTTCTTTTTCATGTTAATCTTCTGTTTTTTCTTTTTTAGCTATTTAAATCTATTTGAATTCTATTCATTTCTTATTCATCATAAGCCATTTTAAGTAATTGAATAAGATTTAAAGTTTTAACATTTTCAAGACCGATTGCATTCAATCCGTCTTGAATGTTGATCTGACAGAATGGACAGATTGTAGTTACATAATCTGCACCGGTAACTCTCACCATTTCCGCCTTGTCCTTTGCAAGCTCTAATGCAATTTCAGGTTTTCCGGATTTGATTCCTCCACCTGCACCACAGCATTGGCAAGGAAGCTCAAGCTCTTCAAATTCAACTCCTGGAATCATTTCAATGATTTCTCTTGGTTGGTCTTTGATGCCTTGTCCTCTTGACAAGTGGCAAGGGTCATGCCAAGTCACTTTAGTGTTCACTTCCTTCATTTTGCTTGCATCTAACTTATCTACCAGGAATTCACTTATATCCTGTACATTAAGGTTTGATCCATATTTAGGATGGTCATTTTTAAGTGTTGCTCCACACCCTGCACAGATAGTGATTACCTTATCATAATCCTTAAATATTTCCTTGTTTTTGTCTACAAGGTCTTGAACCACATCAACTTGCCCGGTTCTTAAGAGAGGTGAACCGCAACAAACTTGGCCTTCTGGAATATCAATCTCTATGTTGTTTGCTTTTAAAACATCAATGAGGGCATATCCAACCTCTTGGGCTCTGTAATCCACCATACAACCGGTGAATAATGCAACCTTTTCCTTGTTTTCATCTTCATCGATGTAGTATTTGCCTTCTTCACCCCATTTCTTATGGATGGTTTCAATGAATGGCTCTTCAGGTTTGCTTACTGAACGTCCACTAGCAACCACATTGTCTTTAAATACTTTATGAGCATCAAGTGGTCCTAGGTCTCTTGCATAAGCCATTGCTCTTAGCTTTTCGATTGCATCTCCAAAACTGTTGATGTTTTTAGGACAGATTGAACCGCATTTGCCGCAGCTTGTACAAGCATACATTCCGCTGTCAAGAGCCTCTATAAGTCTGTCATATTCATCTCTTGGATCGAAGTCAAACTTGGAGATGTATCTTAAGTAATAAGGCCCGAGGAAGTCTTCCTTAAAGTGCTTTACAACAGGACAAGTGGAAAGACAAGTGTAACATTCAATGCAGCTTCTGACCTTTTTGGTGTCCTTGATGTCTTCAGGCTTAAGCTTTTCATGGGAAGTTTCGCTGTCGCAATCAAGGCTTAACTGCAATTGCTTAATCTTCTCATCAGCTGAACTTCTGTCCACAATCAAATCCTTTATGACTGGGAAATCCAATGGTTCAATTAATACATTATCCTTAATTTCAGCCTTACATGCAAGGGCTCCATTTCCGTTGATTTTCACTCCACAGGAACCGCATTGTCCTGCAAGGCATGAGCTTCTAAAGCTGATGTCAGCATCATATTTTCTGTTGATTTCTTCTAGTGCGTCAAGCACTTTCATTCCAGGATATACTTCAATTTCATAAGATTCAACATGAGGTTCATCATCTGTCTCCTTATTGAATCTTTTCACATAAACGGTTATCATAACAATCCCTATTTAAACTATCAAATATTTTTATAATTAATCTTGCACTGTTTTTAAGATTTTTCTTTAAATTTCTCTTTAAATATCATTTGTTTATATTTTATATAATTTAATAATAAATCACTTTATATATTTTTATTTGTTTCATTATATAGTTTAGTATTTTTTTAATCCTCACAATTATTTCATTTAATCATTATCAATCACTTTAAAATTTCCTTAAAATGCCATGTATTAAATATGTAAAGAAACTAATATTTTATTATGATAATTTATGAGATTTTGTAGATTTTATGGAATTTCAAATTTTATGAGATTTTGTAGATTTTATGGAATTTCAGAATTTTAATTATTATCTTATATTTACAATTATAATGAAAATTTTAGAGATTAAAAGATTAATCTCAGGTGTGGTGAATTTATATGGCTTATGATCAATTAGTAACTAGTGAAAAAGGAGATAAGCTTTTCCTTTTAGGTAATGAAGCTGCTGTTAGAGGAGCTATTGAAGCTGGCGTATCCGTTGCAGCTACTTACCCTGGAACTCCTTCTTCTGAAATAGGTAACATATTGTCAGTTGTTGCTAAAAATGCAGAGATGTACTTTGAATTTTCTGCAAATGAAAAGGTGGCTATGGAGGTTGCAGCCACTGCAGCTGCAAGTGGCCTCAGGTCATTTACTTTCATGAAGCATGTAGGATTGAATGTAGCTGCTGACTCATTCATGACAACCGCTTACTCTGGCGTTAAGGGAGGAATGATTGTTCTTGTAGCGGATGACCCTTCACTTTTCTCTTCACAGAATGAACAGGATACAAGAAACTATTCAAGGCTTTCCTCCATTCCGATTTTAGAGCCGTCAAATCCTCAGGAAGTTAAGGACATGATGGTTTATGGATTTGACTTGTCTGAACAGTTTGGAATTCCAGTCATTCTTAGAACAAGCACTCGTGTATCTCACATGAGGGGAATTGTGGAATGTGGTGGAATAGAAAAACCTAAATCCACTACAAAGGCAACTGAAACAGATAATCATTGGTTAAAGGGGTTCTTTGTTAAAAATCCAAGGGAGTTTGTTCCTGTTCCAGCAAATGCTCTTGCAATGCATGAAAGACTTGCAGAAAAAATGGAAAGAATGGAAGAGACAGCTAATGAATGTCCAGTAAATGAGGTCTATTCATTTGAAAACGGATCACTTCAAGGAAAATATGGTGTTATTTCTTCTGGTGGTGCCTTCAATTATGCTTATGATGTTGTTTCCCAAGAGAACTTAGGTATGGATATCCTTAAAATAGCATTGTCTTATCCTGTTCCAAAAGATTTGATCTATGACTTCTGCAAAAACCTGGAAGGAGTATTCATTGTAGAGGAAGTTGATCCGGTACTTGAAAGGGATGTCCTTGCTGTTCTTGGTGAGAATAATTTGGATTGTCCTGTTTACGGCAAGTTTGATGGAACTTTCCCAATGGTTCATGAATACAATCCGGATATTGTAAAGGAATCCATCAATAAGCTTGTTTCTGATTTAGTTGAAGATAAGGAATTTTTAGAAGAGTACAAATCAGAAAACGGCAAAGAGCTTGATGGAGATTTAATAGAAATCGTAGACAAGATGGAATTTACAGATGGGTTGAACCAACTTATAGAAAGCATTCCAACAAGAGCTCCAACATTATGTGCAGGCTGTTCCCACAGATCCGCTTATTATGCAGCTGTAAAGGCCTACGAAGAACTTGGCTATGCTAAAGAGGATATGATATTCGCATCTGACATTGGATGCTACACCTTAGGAATCTCTCCTCCTTATGAAACTGCAGACTATTTGCTTGCAATGGGGTCATCTGTAGGTGACGGTTGCGGATTCTCAATAGCAACCAATCAGCATGTGATGAGCTTCATTGGAGATTCCACATTTTTCCACAGCGGATTATCTCCACTTGTTAATGCAGTTCACAACAAGAACAGGTTTGTACTCACAATTTTGGACAATAGGATTACTGCAATGACTGGAGGTCAGCCAAACCCAGGCATTCCAGTTGATGGAATGGGAGATGAGGCTCCAGCCGTTTCCATTGAAGATATTGTAGAGGCAATAGGTGTCAAGTTCCTTAAGATTGTAAACCCTCACAACATCAAAAAGACTGTTGACATTTACAAGGAAGCACTTGAATACGATGGCGTTGCAGTTGTAATTGCTAGATACCCATGCACATTAATCAAGGGACAGAAGAAAAAGGCGCCTATGGTGATTAAGGACAATTGTGTAAAATGCTTGACTTGTGTAAATACTCTTGCTTGTCCTGCAATTTCATATCTGAATGATAAGGTAGTTGTTGATGAAGCCCTTTGTAAATCATGTACAGTTTGTATACAAGTCTGTCCGAACAAAGCTATTGGAGCAAAAAAAGGTGATTAAGATGGCTAATAATGATAATAAGAATTACAGTATTTACATTTCAGGTGTAGGTGGTCAAGGAATTATTAAAACATCTGTAATCATTGGCGAAGCTGCAATGCTTGAAGGTTATGATGTTGTAATGAGTGAGATTCACGGTATGAGCCAAAGGGGAGGATCTGTTTCAACTGAACTTAAGATAGGAAATTTCAAATCCTCAATTGTAGAGGAATCCAAGGCAGACTTGATTCTTGCATTCGAACCTATTGAAGTCTTAAGAGGATTAGATAAGGCAAACAAGGACACTACCTTGATTTTCAACACTTTCCCAATTGTGCCTTCAACATTGACTCAAACTGGGGAGACATATCCTGAAATCGATGACATAATCAATAATCTCAAAGATAATTTCGATTCAGTTTATCCAATTGAAGGAAATTGGCTTGCAATAGATGCTGGAAGTATCTTATCCTTGAATATGGTGCTTTTAGGTGCATGTGTTGCAAATGATGATTTCCCGCTTTCAAAGGAAACCGTTGAAACTGCAATGAAAAACAATTTAGCCCCTAAATTCCATGAAATGAATTTAAAAGCTATTGAAAATGGTTATAATGCAATTAAAGACAAGCTTTTATAGCCTTCGGCTATAAAACCTTGACCAAAATCTTTTTACTAGTTGGGAGTTTCCAACTATTTCTTTTTTAATTTTTATTTTAAACTTTTTTTTAAAATTATTTTATAAATAATTCTTATTTTCCATGTAGTTTTATACCGCAGATTTTGCATATTGTATCCTCTTCCTTAACCCTATTACCACATTGTGGACAGTATTTCGGAAGTTGTGGCTTAGTTGGCTTGACTTTCTGATTGAGGAAAATGTCTTCTCTGATTTTCCTGTTTTGAATTAGGCAAGCTCTATCCCAATCATGTTCCATAAGTGTCTTTTTTACAAAATAAGCTTCGACCATACTGTCATATTGGCCGTAATTTTCTTCGCCTCTTATTACACAGAACTTACGTTCCTTATGGTTGAATACTATTTCTCCTTCCAAATCTTTTTTGAATTTCAGATTTCCTTCAATACGCCCCCTTGGGCGGCTTTCTGGAAATGGGGGAAGTTCCATATTTTCATATCTGTTAGGCAAATCACATTCCACAAGCAGATCATAATCAAACTTGCAATAAAATAAGCAATCCCTTTCATAGAGTGCATCGGATAGTTTACTGAATTCTCCATAATCCTTGTTATTATATTTTATACGATATTTCTTACCGGATTTCACAATATTTCTGTAAAAATATCTTATATTATTAGTCTCTATCCTAACACCTCCATTCAAGTCGATTAGATGCAATTGCTAAATATTTAGTTTATAAAATTTTTAAAAAAATAAGAAAAAAACAATTAAATTTTATAGTAAT
>JADLKP010000111.1 GCA_016838945.1 Methanobrevibacter sp. | reverse complement strand
TAAAAAAAATAAAGTAAAATAATAAAAAATAATAATAAATAAAATAAAAAGAGTAAAAAAATAGAAAAATGCCCATTTACAAATTCATTAAAAATATTTTGTTCAAACTTTTTTTAAAAGTTTGAACTATAAGGTAGCTTCAACAATGACAAGCTTATCTTCATCTCCGCCAGGCATATGACGGAACTCAATGATTTCATCCTTAACCTTATGCAAATCAATATCTACAGCTTGATTTAGCAATTCACCATTGAGCTGAAGAGAAATAATCAATCCTTCACCTGTTTCCTCATCTTCTGGAGTGAGTCCAAGTACAGTACCTGGAGCAAATACCCTGTTGTATGACAATTCAAAAATGTCATCCACTTTCACATTATTTCTTACGTATTCTATAATATCGTCTGGGTCCATAAGTATCTCTTTGACCATAATTACACCTTTTGTACATAGAATCATTTAAATTAAATATACGATTAATAATTTTATAATTAATACTAATAAATGATAATTTAATCAATTAAGAAAATAATTAAATTAAATCAAAATCATTGACCTCAAATAACAAGATTCCAATTGATTAAATTATGATTTAAAAGTTAAAAATTCATTTTGAAATAAGTAAAAAATAAAAAAATAAAAAAAGAAGAAAAATATAAGAAAAAGAGAAAGAGCTTATTGAGCTCTGTATTCTCTAATTGCGTTATATTCGTCGTCTTCTTCAATCCAAGTAGATAATCTGTCTCTGTTTTTCTCAGCATCGATAATTAAAGTACCTTTACCGTTTAAAGCAATGTCCCCTTTGTATTCGATGTATCTACCAGGGTAAACAATACCATCTAATTCAGGATCGGTTACAATTCCTTGTTCTACGAAACCTTCGAGTAATCTTCCGACTTTTCCGTGAATTACGATGTTACCGTTTTTCATTTGTCCACCAGGCCAACGGTTTACGTTACCATCAATTTCAATGGTACCTTTGGTCATGTGGATACCTGCGAGAATATCACAGTCACCTAAAACATGGATTTTACCACCGACTAAACATTCACCACATTGTTTACCAGCATTTCCGTGGATAATGATTTCTCCACCGGACATACCTCTCCATTCACCAATGTAGGATGCACCACAGAATTCTTTGGTATTACCCATAATTTCGAGTTTACCACCTTTCATTTCACGACCAGCGTGAGCTGCTACGTTACCGAATACAGTAACTACTCCACCAGACATTTCTGCACCAACGTGAAGGTCTGCATCACCGTTAACAACTACTTCACCAGCACTCATTTTGCATCCGATGTATTTCACTCTGTTACAATCTCCGTTTAAAATCATTTTGACTTCAGCTGGAGATTCTGCTTCTCCTTCAACAGTGATGTCAAAGTAATCAGTGATTGGGAATCTGGAGTTTCCTACAGGGACTTTGTATGCTGCAAAGTCTTCTTCAGTCCAAGAGTAAATGTTATCAGTGATTAACTCATCAAATTCTAAAGCAATTGAAGAAGTTTTCTTTTGATCAAAAGTTATAGTTTTCATTAATAAACACTCTCCTTATTTAGCTTCTACGTCCACTCTAGTTGGGTTTGGTACATAGTGGTCGTGTACTTGATAGTTTTCCCATTTGACAGAATAGTATTGGGTAAAGAATGGCATTATGCTGTCGATAATTTGTTTTTCTTCTTCTTCATATCCTATGACGTTAGTCCAAATGGTGTGGCTTTGTTTAGTAGATACAATGTCACCATCTTTAACAACGATTTGACCATCTTTGATAGTGTAGTAAGCGTTACTGAATGCTTTTTCGACACCTTCAGGATCTTTGGATGGGTCAAAGTCATTAGGGTTAATGTCATATACAGCAATATCTGCGTTGTAACCAGGGGTAAGTGCACCTCTGTCTTGGAATCCGTGGATTCTTGCAGGAGCTGCTCTGGAAATAGTAGCTATTTCGTAGAAGTCGTATTCTCTTTCGAGACCAGCTAAGCCAGTTCTTTTGGAAGCCCATTTGTGTACTTCACCATTGTCAATCATAGACATCCTTTTCTCAGCACTCATTAACCAGGAGATGATCTTTGGATATCTGATGAAAGGACCTGCGTTAGGGTGGTCAGTGGTTAAACATACTTGCCATGGGTTTTCAATGTGCAAGAACAATTCAAGACCAATAGCCCATTGTAAGGTACTTACTGGAGTTTTTGGAGAGTAAATACATGGAATGATACCAGCAGCTGTTTCACATTCAATGTCTTTGTTAGCCCATTTTAATCCAGAAATCTTAAACAAGTCATATTCCATAGGAGCGTCTGCAGTCATTGTAGTGGTTTCGTCGAAAGTTACTTGACCTACATCACAAGTTACGTATGGGTTTTTGTTAATGAAGTCAGCAACTTCTTCAGCACCGGATGCTGCATCTTTCCAACTGTTACCAGTGTAAGAGTGGAACTGTGCATGAGTACAGTGAATGGTTTGATCTCTTACTCCAGCAGATGCTTTAGTAGATTTTGCAATGTCTTTGATAGAGTCTAAGGTTGCGATAGTAGTTGGTACGTTTCCTGGGTGACCTAAATCATTAGGGTGGATGTGTATAGAGTGAGGAAGACCTAACTGTTCGTTAGCTTTTGCTAAAGCTCTTACAACTTCTCTGGAGGTTACGTCAAAGTATGGAGCTTTGTCATCGTATCCGTGTACGTTCATACCCCAACCCCATGCTTCTGAACCACATGGGTTTACGATTTTTACACCGTATCCTTTAGATACTCTTAACATTGCTGCAATAAATGCTGCTAAGTCATCGATTCTGTTTTCTCTTGCATATTCCATTACGAACCAGTTGTTACCAAATAATGGTAATGGGTTAATATCGATGTTAGGAATAGTGTTAATTTCTTCGTGTGTGTGTTTTGCTTCTAAAGGAGGCATAGCTGCTTCACAAACAGTACCGTATCCCATTCTTGAGTATCTGTATCCAGTGGTAGGACAACTTGGGATAGAGAAACCAGCTTCAGCTCTGGTTACTTTTGTTTTTTGAGCTACTCCTCTTCTTTCGTCTTCTGGTCTGTATAATCTACCTACAACCAATTTTGGTCCTGCAACGTGAGCGTGAGGGTCTACACCAGCAGGCATTACAATTTTATCAGTGACGTCTAATACTTCAGCGTCAGCGGATACATCTTCAACGATTTTACCATCTTTGAAGCAGATATCCATTTTTTCTCCGTTTACTTCATTAGCAGGGTCGTAAACAATACCATTTTTAAGTATATATTCCATTAAAATCACCTTACTTATCTAAGAGACATGCGAGACCTTCATTAGGAACGTATTCATCTGCTACGTTAGGTTCTTCTCTGAGTTTCATTACTCTTTCTTTCAATTCACGTACAATCCATTCGTCATCACGACAAGTTTCAGGTTTGTCGATAGCTTTTTTCATCCAGATAGGAACACCATCCATACGGTAACTGGTACCTCCACATTCTACAGAAATGAAGGATCCAGGAAGTACTACGTCAGCGAGTTCGGTAGATGGTCCCCAGTGAATATCAATTTGGATAACTGGAATGTTTGCTAAGTGTTGGTTTGCTCCGTTAGGGAAGTGAGCACCAGGGTCTGCTGCGATTACCATGAAACAGTCAGGTTCTTTTCTTACGAGTAAGTCGATAGTGTTGGTTTCACCCATCATATATCTTCCGTATCCTCTACAGAAGTCTACACCGAATGCCCAACCGGTTTCGTAAGCCATGAAGATGTTGAAACCGTTTACGTTAAAGTGACCTCTCATTGGAGTAAGTCCCCATTTACTGTTGGTGTTTAAGTCTTGGACTAATTTAATCGCAATGTCAATGTTTCTTTGTTTACCTAAGGTGTGAGTTAAACCTAAACCGAAGAAGAGAACACCGAATTCTGCAGCTTCCATTTCAGCAGCTAATTCATAGATGTCTTCTGCTGGAATACCGGAAACAGATTCAGATTGTAATTTTTTACCTTTTAATACAGCTCTTAAAGCATTGTAGAAACCGTAGTCTCCGTTTTGTTCAAATCCAATCCATTTGTCAGACATTTTTGCAGTGTCTGAAAATTTAGGGTCCATAGTAATAACGGTTCTGTCGAATCTACCTCTTTGTCTGAAGTATCCACGAGGGAATGCTGCATATCTTGCTAAGTGTCTTGGGTGAGAGTTCATAGCGTTACTACCAGAGTATGCAATAACATCAGCTCTGTTTTTAACTTCCCCTAAGGTTTGGATAGGGTAACCTGCGTTTTGCATAGCTTGTAAACTTGGTCCGTGACAGATAGTTGCTTGGTTATCTAATACAGCACCAATATATTCACCTAATTCTACACCTTCTTTCATACATTCAGTAGAAGTTTCAGACCAACCGTAGAATACAGGTCTTACAGATTCAGCAATGTATTTTGCTGCAGTGTCAAGAGCAGTATCCCAGTCTACTTCTTCAAGAACTCCTTCTTCGTTTCTTACCATTGGTACAAGTAATCTTTGGTCCATATCTTCCATTACTTTACTTGCACCTAATCTGCATGCGTGTCTTACAGCAACTACGTGACCGTCTTTGACTAAGAAGTCTAAGTCGTCACAGTTACATCCACAAAATGCACAAGTACAATTTTCTACAATGTGATCGTAATCAGTTACAGGTGGTTCATATGTCATGATCAATCAACTCCTCCCATTTACGTCCGTTATAAACTGGTCTTTCACCTAATGATTCCATGTTTTCTACAACATCATCATCTTCTTCATCAACATATTTTTTGTATACCCATCTCATTAAGTCTGCCATTAATAAAACTTTTCTGTCAGTTTTTTCAACGGTAGCGTGGATACCTTTGTAGGTAGGGTCTGAACAACAGTAGGTTTCGTGGCTTACAATAGTGTTTGCCCATGGACCTTTACATACAAAAATAGTACCTTCGTGAGGAGCATCTCTTGATTTTGCTGCGTTTAATACAACTTCACCATAGTCGGTTTTTACAAGTACGGTGTCCCAGTTTTTTACACCTAATTTTACCATGTCACGAGGATCCATGTAACAGGTACCTGAAGCGTTTTTATATTCTTCTTTTAAGGTAGAACCTCTTTTCTTACAAGCTCCTTGATATATGTCAGAACCAGTGTTTAACATACATTTGAGTACTTTGGTAGTACCTTCTTGAGCTACATTTTCTAAATCTCCAACTACTGGTCTTTCTAAATAAGTATTTGCATAATGCATGTTATCACTCCTATTCTAACCATATAGCTTCAGTAGGACAGAACATTTGGCAAGTACCACATTTGTCACATTTGTCCACACTGAATAATTTAATAAATCCGTTTTCAACCATCATAATAGTTTCGGTTGTTTTGGAACCATGTCCACCAGCGTTTTCTGGGCTGATTGAAGCGTTTACAGGACATGCGATAACACATACTCCACAACCTAAACATTTATCTTGATCTACTTTAAGTTCCATATATAATCACCAATCAATTTAATTTTTTAAAGCTTCGAATGCTGCAATCCAAGATTTAGAACTAGTTGGGGTGTAATCGATGTCAGTTCTAGTTACGGTTAAAGCTCCGTTAGGACATGCTTTAGCACATGCACCACAGTGGATACAGTAATCTTCTTCTTTAACTAAGTGAGTTCCTCTGTCTCCAGGACCAGATGATTTAGGGAAGGACAATACATTACATGGACATACATCAATACATGCACCACAGGTACCACATTTTTCTTCATCGATTTCGAGAGTACCTTTAAATGCTTGTTTTACAGTAGCTGCGTCTGCAGGACAGACTCCTTCACACCATCCACATTTAATACAGGTTTCATTGTCAATAATTGCATTACCTGTAATTGCTGCTTTAGCAGGGTCGAGGTCATATTCACCGTAGGAACAGGATCTACATACTGCTTTAATAGCGTTAACAGGACATGCTTTCTTACATACGAGACAGTATACACATTTTTCTTTGTCAATAACAATGCTTTCTTCACCGGTGGTTTTGTCTACTACAATAGCTTCTGCAGGACATAATTCAGCACAAGCGCCACAGTAAATACATTCATCTTCACATACTTCGATTTCACCAGTTACTAAGTCAGCTCTGTTAGGTAAAGTTCTGTCGATAGTAATGGAAGCTCTTGGACAAGCTGCTTCACATTTTTTACAGAATAAACATTTGTCTTCATCGATTTCAGCTGAAGTGACAAGACTTGGATAAGCTTCATTTTCTTTAATAGAGACGCCGCCAATGGTGAGTTCTAAAGCACCTGCTGGACATACTCCACTACACATACCACAGAGAACACATTTGTCTTCAGCAATGCATAATTTTGCTTTGGCTTCATTGTCGTTTTTGAAAAGAGCGTAATTTTGTGCAATCTTTTCATGACCACTGAAATAAGTTTCTGTGTATTTACGTTCAATAGGAGCTACTTCATCGAGACAAATAGCTTCAACTGGACAGGTTGCTTCACAAAGGCCGCAACCAATACAAACGTGATCTTTAAAGGACAAAATTCTGTCTTCTTCTGCTGATCTTTTTATATTGAAGTTTTTACCTTCAATTTCTTTAACGTTAACCATTTTTTACCTCCAAAATTTCAATAGATTTTGTTGGACAGCCTTCAACACACATAAGACAGCCACAACAATAACGGGGGTTTATCTTTGCTTTTAGTGAGTCTAAACTAATAGATTTCACTTCACACAAATCTACACACAATCCACAACCAATACATCCATCATCTATCTGTGGTTCATAATGATTCATATTAAAAATCTCAATTATTTGACGGATTTCATCAAAATCATCAAACAAGACTTTTGAAATTAATATAAAATCTTTAGGATTTAATTCTAAAATAACTTTAGCAAGTTCTATTGAATCCATAGAAATGTTCCTACCATTCAAGTAGTGGGAAATAGTTGATCTGTCTACACCAATTTGAGATGAAATCTCCTTTTGGGACAAACCTTTTTTTCTAAGTTCAACACTTTCCAAATATTTTAGTCCAGATACTATATGTTTTGGCATAAATTCACCATGTGTACATTAATATATTATATTATATTTACATATAAAGGGCAATTACTTAGACTCAAGTCGGAAGATTTATATATTACTGTGTAGTTATTACACAAAAATAAAAATAATTTAAAGGTAAATTATGATTTAAATCATAAAATAAAATAAAAATATTAGTTTAATTTATTAAAATAAT
>JADLKP010000366.1 GCA_016838945.1 Methanobrevibacter sp. | reverse complement strand
ACCAAAATTATTTGTAATTTTGAAATTTTACTGTTGCTTGCAGCAGGTGCGCTCTGCTCATGCAGGGCGCACACACGCGGTATAGCCAATAAGGGTTTCAGTGGTATGCGAAGGTTTGTTGCCCGCTTCAATTTTCGTGTAACTTGATAGGACATCGCCCGCAATCCCTTACTGGCCATACCGCCAACCGTTGCCAACAATTATAAAGAACAGACATGACCACAAAACTGATACTAATATTTCTCTTGATTTCGACTTCGATTTGTGCACAAATTGATTGCGGAAAATATCCTGATAAATATGTACCGACAGATTTAGAAGATGCTTTAAACTATCTTGATTGCAAATGGAGTAAATCAGACAAAGACGGTTTTAAAAATAAGCCAGAAAATGATGCCGTAATTGAACTTCATTTCGGGACTGGAATGGGGATTCGAAATAGCTGGGGATTATGGAAAGGTGATTCAGGAATAGCAAAATATTTTCGAAATTTAGGAATAAATCATCCTGATGATATGTCTGGTATCATATTGACCTCTTTTCATAGATACTTGAATAAGATTGACATAAAGCTTGATGAACAAATAAAATACTACAAAGACTATTGGGAAAAGTCTAAACAAGCTGAGATTGAAAGAAAACGAAATGAATTTAACGAATTTAGTATAAATGACACTGTTGATTTTCAATACAACTTTGAATATGTTTCAAAAGAGCAGGAAAATAAGGAGTTTGATGATTCATGCATTGCAAAGGGATTAGTAGTTGGGAAAGATACTGTTGATTTAAAGGTTCAAGTCCGACTTCTTGAAAGTTGTGATGAAAAGGGAATAATAATTTCAAAGGGTGATATTTATATTCAAGAAGGAACGGAATGGATATTAAAAGAAAAGGATAAAATTGAGATTATGAAAATTGGAGAAACTAAATGGACTAATTACGATATTTGGGAAACGACTGAATAAATAACTGTTGGCAATCGAGTAGACTGCCCCGCCAGCCTTGGCTGACGGGGAGAGCCTCTCACACCACTGTACGTACGGTTCACGTAT